>DAISWT010000024.1:0-3886 GCA_036826235.1 Acidobacteriota bacterium
CGGAGCGCATCCCCGGACCGCCGCGCGCCATGCTCTTCATCATCTTGCGCATCTGTTTGAACTGCTTCAGCAGCACGTTCACATCGGAGACCGCGGTCCCCGAGCCGCGGGCGATGCGCACGCGCCTGCGGCCATCGATGATCTCGGGTCGAAGGCGCTCGTCTCGCGTCATCGACGAGATGATGGCCCGTGTGCGGACGATACCCTTCTCGTCGAGCGGCATGTCCTTGAGCGACGCCGCACCGGGGAGCATGTCCAGGATCTGCCGCAGCGAGCCGAGACGCTTCATCGTGTCGAGCTGGTCCGCCAGGTCCTCCAGCGTGAGCTCGCTCCTCTTCAGCCGCCGCGCCAGGGCTTCCGACTCCTCCACCGAAGCGGCCGCCTCGGCCTTCTCGATGAGCGTCAGGACGTCACCCATGCCGAGGATGCGCGAGGCCATCCGGTCAGGATGGAACGGCTCGAGGTTCTCCATGTGCTCCCCGACCCCGATGAACTTGATCGGGACCCCCAGGACCCGACGGATCGACAGGGCCGCGCCGCCGCGCGCGTCACCATCCGCCTTCGACAGAATGACGCCGGTCAGCGCCAGGCGCGCGTGAAACGCGCTCGCCGCGCGCACCGTGTCCTGCCCGGTCATGGCATCGGCGACATAGAGGATCTCCACGGGCTCGAGCGCCGTCTTCAATGCCGCGAGTTCGGACATCAAGTCCTCGTCGATGTGCAGCCGGCCGGCCGTGTCCACGACGAGGGGGTCGCGCCCCACCTGCCGGGCCTCCTTGAGCGCCGCGCGGCAAACCGCCGCGGCGTCCTCACCGGGCGGGGCCGGCGCGACCGGCACGCCGATCTCCCCCGCGAGGACGCCCAGCTGCTCGACCGCCGCGGGACGGCGCACGTCGGCGGGGACCAGGAGGGGCGATCGGCCCAGCCCTTTGAGCAGCCGGGCCAGCTTGGCGCTGGTCGTGGTCTTCCCGGAGCCCTGCAGGCCGACCATCAGGTACACGGAAGGCGTCTGGGACGCCCGCTTGAGGGACGCCTCGTCCCCCTGCCCGAGGATGGCGATCATCTCGTCGCGCACGACTTTGACGACCTGATGACCCGGCGTGAGACTCTTCAGGATCTCCTCGCTCATCGCCTTCCGCCGGACCACCTCCGTGAACTCCTTGACGACCGAAAGATCGACGTCGGCTTCGAGGAGCGCGGTGCGAATCTCGCGCACGCCCTCGCGGATCTCGCTCTCGGTCAAGTGACCGTGGCCGCGCAGCCTCCTGAAGATCGTCTGCAGTCGTTCGCCCAGCGCCTCGAACATGCGTCCTCTGTGGAGCCCGGCCGCTCAAACGAGCGACAACAGGTGCCCCATCTTCTCCTTCTTCGTCTTGAGATACCTGCGGGAGTTGTCGTTGGGGGCCACCTCGAGGGGCACCCGCTCGACGATCTCCAGCCCGTAGCCCCTCAGGGCCGAGAACTTGCCCGGGTTGTTGGTCAGGACGCGGATCTTCTGGCACCCGAGATCGCGCAGGATCTGCGCCCCGATGCCGTAGTCCCGGTGGTCGGCCTTGAAGCCGAGCTTGTGATTCGCCTCCACCGTGTCCTTGCCCTGGTCCTGGAGCTCGTAGGCGCGCAGCTTGTTGATGAGCCCGATCCCACGGCCCTCCTGACGCAGATAGACGATAACGCCCTGGCCGGCCCGCGACACGATCTCCATGGCGCTGCGGAGCTGCGTGCCGCAGTCGCAGCGCAGCGATCCGAACACGTCACCGGTGATGCACTCCGAGTGCACGCGCACCAGGACCCTGTCCTCCGTCTTGACCTCGCCCAGAACGAGCGCCAGATGGGTCTTGCGCTCGATGCCGCTGCGGTAGGCGACCAGCCTGAAGTCACCGTAGATCGTCGGCAGGGACGGCTGCGCCACGCGGTGCACCAGACGCTCGTTGCGCATGCGGTAGGCGATGAGATCCGCGACTGTGATCATCCTGACGCCGTGACGCCTGGAGAACTCCATCAGGTCGGGCAGGCGCGCCATCGTGCCGTCGTCGTTCATGATCTCGCAGATGACCCCGGCGGGATACAGGCCCGCCATCCGGGCCAGGTCCACCGCCGCCTCGGTCTGCCCGGCGCGCTTCAGCACC
The DNA here is from genome assembly GCA_036826235.1 of Acidobacteriota bacterium. Lineage (GTDB taxonomy): Bacteria > Acidobacteriota > Polarisedimenticolia > Gp22-AA2 > Gp22-AA2 > Gp22-AA3. The sequence continues at coordinate 2,127 of DAISWT010000024.1, forward strand.
CCCCCCTTGTGCGCCCGCAGTGGGAACATGTGACCCGGCCGCGTCAGGTCGCGCGGGCGCGTGCGCGGATCGATGGCGACTTTCACGGTGTGGGCGCGGTCGGCCGCCGAGATTCCGGTGGAGACGTTGCGCCGGGCCTCGATCGACACGCAGAAGGCCGTGTTGTAGGGGGACGTGTTGTCCTTCACCATCAGCGGGACTTCCAGCTCCTCCAGCCGCTCCTCGGTCATCGGCATGCAGATGAGGCCGCGCCCGTAGCGCGCCATGAAGTTGATCGCTTCGGGGTTCACCTTTTCCGCCGCGAGGGTCAGGTCCCCCTCGTTCTCGCGGTCCTCATCGTCCACCACGATGACGAAGCGCCCGCGGGCCACATCGCGGATGGCGTCCTCGATCGAGGCGAAGCCCGATCCGTCCCGCCCGTTCCCGCTCCTGCTCATCGCGTTCCTTCCTTCCCTGCGAACCCGTGCCGGGTGAGATCATCCCGGGTCACGGCGGGGCCGGACCGGCTTCCCGCCGCCTGTCCCCTCAGATACTCGACCACATAACGTCCCATGATGTCCACCTCGAGATTGACCGCCGTGCCGGGGGCGTACTCCCGCAGCCGGGTGATCTCCAGGGTCTCCGGGATGAGCGCCACCTCGAAACACCGGCCTCGCACGTCCGCCACCGTCAGGCTGACCCCGTCCACGGCAATCGATCCTTTCATGACGATGCAGTCCGACAGCGCCGCCGGAAAGCGGACGCGTGTCCGGGCGCCGGTTCCCTCGGGCCGCATCGCCTCGACCACGCCGACGCCGTCCACGTGACCCTGCACGATGTGGCCTCCAAGACGATCGCCCGCCCGCAGCGCCCGCTCCAGGTTCACCCGGTCGCGCGGCGCGCGCAAGGCGAGGGTGGTGCGCGACAGGGTCTCCGGGGAGACCACCGCCTCGAACCACGCGTCGGCTCGGCGTGTCACCGTCAGGCAGACACCGTCGACGGCGACGCTTTCCCCCCGCCGCAGGTCGGCGGCGAACGGGGCCTCGATCCGCACCCGGCGCTCTTCTCCGAGACGCTCCAGGTGGACGATCCGTCCGGTCGTCTGCACCAGGCCGGTGAACATCGTCTATCAGCCGCCTCCCCGGCGTGGGAACTCCAGCCGACCCTCGACCCTCAGGTCCGGCCCGACCGTCCGCACCGTCACGTCGCGCAGCCTCGGCGCCTGGCGCAGCTGCAGCGCGCCCCGGCCTCCGAAGACCGGTAGCGACCGCCGCCCTCCGATCAGGCGGCCCGCCACGAACACCACGAGACGATCACCGAGACGCTCGTCGAGGGCCGAACCCAGGAGCTCCGAACCCCCTTCGATCAGCACGCTGCTGATGCCGCGCCGGCCGAGCTCCCGGAGCGCCCCCCCGACGCTGATCCGCCCGTCGCGCCCGGCCACCTCCAGCACCAGGGCACCGGCCCTTTCGAGCCGGCGGCGACGTCGCGCCGGCGCCCCCGGCAGCGTCACGATGATCGGCTGTCCGCCGGCGGCACGCAGGAGCCGCGCGCCCGGCGGCGTCCTCAGACGTCCGTCGAGCACCACCCGTGCGGGAAGCGGCCGCAACATCGTCCCCGCTCCTTCTCGCCGCGCCGGCGCCGCCGTCAGCCGGGGATCGTCGCGCAGCACCGTGTTCACACCGACCATCACCGCATCGTGCGCGCACCGCAGCTCGCGCCCCGCCGCCCGGGCACGCTGCGAGGTAATCCACTTCGACTCGCCGGATCGCGTGGCGATC
>DAISWT010000024.1:3964-5042 GCA_036826235.1 Acidobacteriota bacterium
CGTCACGAACGGCCGGCCGGCGGCGACCCGCCTCAGGAAGCGCTCGTTCAGCCGCCGCGCTTCGCGCTCCAGAAATCCCACGCGCACCCGCACCCCGGCCGTCCCCAGGGCGCGAAACCCCTTGCCCCGGACGCGCGGGTCCGGGTCGCGCATGCAGGCCACCACCTCGCGCACCCCCGCGGCCACGATCGCGTCGACGCACGGAGGAGTGCGTCCAAAGTGGCAGCACGGCTCGAGGTTCACATAAAGCACCGAGCCATGCGCGCGGCTGCCGGCCTGCTCGAGCGCGACCGCCTCGGCATGCGGGGCGCCGGCCCGCGTGTGGTATCCGCTGCCCACCACGCGCCCGTCCCGCACCAGCACCGCCCCGACCATGGGGTTCGGTGAAGTTTCGCCCTCGCCCCGCGCGGCCAGCCTCAACGCCAGGCGAAGAAACCGCGCGCCCTCCCGACTCAACCCCCCTCGCCGCACCGCGCCCCGCCGGCGCCCCGTCCCGACCGTCCCAGCGCTCACGCGGCCGAGGGCAGCAGCCCTTCGAGGAACTCGTCCGGATCGAAATCCAGGAGGTCGTCCGGCCCCTCGCCGACGCCGATGTAGCGCAGCGGAATGCCGAGCTCCTGGACGATCCGCACGGCCACGCCCCCCTTGGCCGTGCCATCCAGCTTGGTGACCACCAGCCCGTTGACGCGCGCCGCGTCGAGGAACTGCCGCGCCTGGCTGACGCCGTTCTGTCCGGTGGTGGCGTCCAGCACCAGGAGCACCTCGTGAGGTGCCCCTGCGATGCGCTGCCCGACGACGCGCACGATCTTCTCCAGCTCCCGCATCAAAGGGTCCTGAGTGTGCAGCCGCCCGGCCGTGTCAACCACCAGCGCGTCGGCGCCGCGCGCCAGCGCCGCGGCGGCGGCGTCGTAGACCACCGCCGACGGATCCGCTCCCGGGCGGTGGCCGACAAATTCGGCCCCGGCGCGCTCGGCCCATTGGCGCAACTGCTCACCGGCGCCGGCGCGGAACGTGTCGGCGGCGCACAGGACGACCTTCTTCCCCTCGTCCCGGATCCGCCGCGCCAGCTTGCCGGCGG
>DAISWT010000024.1:5056-14858 GCA_036826235.1 Acidobacteriota bacterium
ACCGCCGTTCACGCCCACCACGAGGATGACCCGCGGCGGCTGCCAGGGCGCCGCCGGCGCCTGCGGCCTGGCGGAGAGGATGTCACGCAGCACGCTGCGCGCCGTGTCTCTCACTCCGTCCCATGACGGGGGCGCCGCACCCTTCGCCCCCGCCGCGACCGCCTCGACGATCCGATCGGCCGTCTTCGGCCCCAGGTCTGCCTGCAAGAGCGCGCTCTCGAGATCGCCGCGCCAGTCCCCGGCAATCGCTCCGGAGCGGAACAGGGAACCGAGACGCCCCAGAATGCCTTCCCGGGTGCGGCGCAGTCCCTGGCGCAGCCGTTCGATGCGCCCGGCGCCCTTCGGCGGTCCCGGCGCGGTCATGATCCCGCCGGCTTGGCCTTCGGGTCGAGCAGCTGCCGCGCCTCCGCGGCTTCCGGGGAGTCGGGTCCGAGGGCGACCACCTTGCGCAGTTCCTTGTCGGCCAGATCCTTCTGGCCGGCCCGGGAATAAGCCGTTCCGAGCCCGAGCATGCCGCGCAGGTAGGTCGGATTGAGCGCCACCGATTTCTGGAAACTCGTGATCGCCTCGGGGAACATGCTGCGGACCAGATAGAGGTGGCCGATGTTGAAGTAGATCTTCTCCGGGGACTTGAACGACTTGTCGTTGAGCGCCGTCTGGAATTCGCTCAGCGCCTTGTCGTACTCTTTCATCTCCCTGTAGACCAGTCCGAGATGGTTGTGAGCGTCGGTGTAATACGAGTTCAGGTGAATCGCCTTGCGGAATTCCTTCTCGGCCGGCTTGTACTCGCTCTGCTGGTAATGGATGAACCCGAGATAATAGTGGGCCTCGGCGTAGCCGGGGTCGAGCTTGAGGGCCTTCTGCACCGATTCGATGGCGTTCCGGGTGCTTCCCTGCTCGTACTGCACCTGGGCCAGGCGGAAATAGCGCTGCGCATCGTCCCGCTTTTCCGATCGCGCCGCCGTCGCCGGCAGCGCGAGACCCAGCCCCAGGAGGACCAGGGTGGAAACGGCAGCGGCCGCCGGGGCGGACAGAACGCTCACGGGCTTCAATGCTCTCCTCGTCTTGACGCACCGGCGGGCGTGGATTTCCGCCGCTCCGCGGAGGGGTAATCCTATCAAACGTAACGACTTTTGTAAATTAGCGATGGAAGAAAGATCGAACGAGTGAGAACAGCCCGCGCCGGCGAAACGGCGGCTGGGCCTCTTCCGTCTCGACCTCCCGACCGTCCAGGATCGCCTGCGGCGTGTCTTCCACGAGACGGCGCGCCGCAGTCTCCCCGATCAGAGAGGCGGCCGCTCGCACCGCATCCGACAGGACCGGCGGACGGTAGCGCACGTCGTGGCCGTCGGAGGCGAGAACGTGAATCAGATTGCGCTCCAGCATGGCGCGCGCAAAATCGCGCGCCTTGTCGCCGAATCTGCCGGTGAGCGAGGACGCGGTCACCTGCGTCAGCGCCCCGAGCCGGACGGAAGCGGCCACCCGCTCGATGTCCTCCAGGTAGTAAGCCACCCGCTCGGGATGCGCCATGAGGGGTGTGATCCCGAGGAGCCTCAACTGGAAGATCGTGTCATCCACGCGCAGCGGGGCCTGCTGGTACGGCAACTCGAGGAGCAGGTAGCGGCCGCCATCCCCGACGGTCATCAGCTCGTTCGCCCGCGCCCGCGCCGTAAGATCGGCGGTATAGTAAACCTCGGCGCCGGGAAGGAGCGTCACGCCCTCGGACTCGTCGCCCCTCTGCGCCTCGCGCACCAGAGCGACCCGCTGGAGGATGGTCTCGCGCCGGTTGTCGTAAACGCCGGGTTTCATATGCGGTGTGGCGACCACCACCTTGACGCCGTCCCGTCTTGCGATGCGCAGGAATTCGAGCGTTTCCTCGAGTTTCTTGGCCCCGTCGTCGATGCCGGGGAGGAGATGGTTGTGCAGATCGATCACGTCTCCTCCCTGAGCGGCCGCGCCAGCAGGTCGGCCACGGCCTCGCGCGCCGGCACCGCCTCGAACAGGACCTGGTGCACCTTCTGCGCAATCGGCAGCTCCACGCCCTGACGGCGCGCCAGCGCCACCGCCGCGCGCGTCGTCGCGACTCCTTCGGCCACCATCCGCATGCCCTGCAGCACCTCGTCCAGGCGGCGTCCGCGACCGACTTCGATCCCGACGGAGCGGTTGCGGCTCAGCGCCCCTGTGCAGGTGAGGATCAGGTCACCCGCGCCTGCCAGACCGGAGAACGTCCCGCCGCGGCCGCCGAGGCAGGTGCCCAGGCGGGCGATCTCGGCCATGCCGCGCGTGATCAGGGCGGCGCGCGTGTTCGAGCCGAATCCCAGACCCTCGGCAATCCCGGTGGCGAGGGCGACGACGTTTTTGAGCGCGCCCGCGATCTCCACGCCGACCCGATCGGCGTTGCGGTAGACGCGCAGATTGCCGTGCGACAGGTTCGTCTGCACGCGGGCGGCCACTCCGGCGTCCTCCGATGCGATCACGACCGCCGTCGGATCGCCACGCGCCACCTCGGCCGCGAAGCTGGGCCCCGACAGGACCGCGGCCCGCCGCCCCGCTTCGTCCCCCGCCTCCTGCGCCATGACCTCCGAGAGCCGCAGCAGGCTGTCCTGCTCGATCCCCTTCGAGGCGATGACCAGGTCGACGACAGCTTCCAGATGCTCCGACGCGGCGCGGTAAATCGGACGGCTCCACTGCGCCGGCACGACAAACAGCACGATGCCGGCCCCGCGCAACGCCTCGCGGAGACCGGCGGTCACTTTCAGCGTCTCCGGGAAGCGATGGCCGGGAAGGTAGTCGGCGTTCTCGCGGGCAGCGCCGAGAGCCTCGGCGCCGCGCGCGCTCCGGGACCACAGGATGGTGCGCCTGCCGGAGCGCGCCAGGTGCATCGCCAGCGCCGTCCCCCACGACCCTGCTCCGAGGACCGCGGCGTGCCCGGGTCCCGAACCGGCGTGCCGCTCCCCCTCCGCGCGGCCCCTGGTCACCGGCCACCACCCGCGCCCAGTCTGGGCTCCGTGCCGCGCACCAGCCGGAGGAGATTGTCGCGGTGTCTCACGATGACCAGCGCGGCGACCACCGCGGCCGCGGCGGTCACCTCGCGCTGCGCTCCGAGCACGTGGGCGGCCACCGGCAGCGTGAGCGCGGCCAGGACGGAGGCGAGTCCCACCACGCGACCGAGGGCCAGCACGACCGCGAAGACGCCGAGCGCCGCGAGCGTGGCCCGCGGCGCGAGGACGGCGAAGGCGCCCGCGCCCGTCGCCACACCCTTGCCGCCTCTGAAATGCAGCAAAGGCGAGAAGGCATGACCGGCGACGGCCAGGATCGCCGCGCCCGCCGTGACCGCGGGAGTCGACGCCGCTCCGAGGATCGCCCGCGCCAGCCCGACCGCGGCCGCTCCCTTGGCGGCGTCAAGCAGCAGACCGGCGGCGCCCGCGCCGTAGCCCAGGGCGCGTGCCAGGTTGGTCGCCCCCACGTTGCCACTCCCGACCGATCGGAGATCGACGCCACGCCGTTTCGCGATCAGCTGGGAGAACGGCAGGCAGCCGAGAACGAACGCCAGGCTCAGGCAGAGCGCCGCCATGACGGTCACCGGTCGATCCCCGGCCGCTGCCCCGCGGCCGCCTGCCGCCCCAGCGGGAACCGCTCGAGCGGCGTGTAGAGCGCGCCCGCGGGGCCGAGCCGGCTCTGGAACAGCACATATTCCCGCACCTCCAGCGGTCCGGCCGCCTGTCCTGCCACACGTTCCAGCATCCCCCTCCACTCCCCCCGGGCCGGGCCCTTGACACGTCCGATCGTGAGATGGGGTCGGAACTCGCGGGCTTCCGCCGGAAAACCGATGCGGGCGGTGGCGGCGTCGATCGACGCGGCCAGCCGTCGCGCGGTCTCCAGATCGCCGCGCGTCTCGACCCAGAGGAGACGCGGAGCGCCGCGGTCGGGAAAGGGGACCGCGCCGCACGCCTCCAGTCGGAACGGCGCGATACCGTCTCCCACTGGCCGCAAGGCCTCCGCGATTTCGCCCAGACGCCTCTCGGGCGTCTCCCCGAGGAACTTGAACGTCAGATGGATACCCTCCGGCCGCGCCCACCGCACCGGCAGGGGCGCCTGTCTGAGCGACTCCTGGACCGAGCTGAGCTTGTCGCGCAGCCCGTCCGGAAGCTCGGCGGCGACGAACAGCCTCACGCCGCTCGTCCGGATATCATGCCGCCGTTTCCGACATCGCTCGCCGGAGAAGGTCGAGCGCCGTCCGGGCGGTGCGCGAGCGCACGGTCTCCCGGGTTCCCGGGATCTTCAGCTCTCGGGTCTCCTCCCGGCGCGGACCGGAGAGGCCGACGAAGACAGTCCCAGGCGGCTGGCTCGAGCCGCCTCCCGCCGGTCCGGCGTACCCAGTGGCCGAAAGGGCCCAGGTGGACCCGAACAGGCGACGTGCGCCCCGTGCCATCTCACCCGCAGTCTCCGGGCCGACCGACCCCTCGGCATCCAGGGTGGCCGCTTGCACGCCCAGGATCGTTCTCTTGGCTTCCTCCGTGTAGGCCACGACCCCGCCACGAAAGTAGCGCGACGCGCCGGGCACGCGGGTGATTCGCTGGGCGATCTCACCTCCGGTGAGCGACTCGGCACAGGCCAGACTCTCTCCCCGGACGACCAGCAGGCTCCCGACGACGTCTTCCATGGTCTCCTCGTCGCGCGCGAACACATGGAGCCCCAGTTCTCCGGCGATCTCACGATCGATCCTGTCGATGGCGTCGGCCGGCCGGCCGCCGGCCACGCGCTCGCGCAGATGGATCTCCACCTGCCCCGGAGCGGCCAGGATCGTCCACTCGGCGGGAGCGGCGCGGCCCGCCACCTCGGCGAGCCGCCGGTCCACCTCCGACTCGGTGAGGCCCGCGATCTTGATGACCCGGTAGACGAAGCGCTCGGCGGCCGCACCCAGCCGCGGCAGCACCGACGCCTGCGTGATCTGCCGCATTTCATCCGGCACGCCCGGCAGCAGCACGACGGTGACCGTGCCGGTCGTCAGCAGGAGACCGGGCGCAGTCCCCAGCCCGTTCGGCAGGACCTCGGCCCCCCGGGGCACCATCGCCTGACGCCGGTTTTGCGGCGGCATCGACTGGGCGTGCCGGCGGAAACGCTCCTCGATGCGCCGGAGGACACTCGCGTCCTCATGGAGAGGGAGGCCGAGAAGCCCGGCGACGGCCTCCCGCGTCAGATCGTCGATCGTCGGCCCGAGACCGCCGGTGGCGATGATCAGATCGGCACGCTCGAGGGCGACGCGGAAGGTGGTCTGGATGTCCTGCATGACGTCCCCGACGACCGTGCGGAAACGCACCGCGATGCCGCGCTCACCCAGCACCCGCGACAGGTAGGAGCCGTTCGTGTCGGTGCGCCAGGGCTCGAGAAGCTCGGAACCGACGGCGATCAGCTCGGCGCGCCGAAGGCTCACGCCGGGACCCCGAGCCGGCGGATCGCTTCGAGCATCTCCCGCGCGAACACCGCGAGCGACTCCCGGCCCTCGCCGCGCCGCCGGTCGAACCGGAGCGGGGGGCCGAAGCGCACGTGAATCCGCGCCGGCTTGGGGAAGGCTCCGCCGACCGGCAGCGAGTCGCGCGCTCCGTCGATGTAGGCCGGCACGACCGGCGCGCCGCTGAGAGCGGCGATCATCGCCGCCCCCAGTCTCGGCTCGCTCAGCGCGCCGTCGGAGCTGCGGCCGCCTTCCGGAAAGACTCCCAGGATGCCGCCCGACGACAGAAGGCGGACCGCCCTCTTGATCGAGCCGGAATCCTGCCCCTCGGCGCGCACCGGGATGGTCCCCATGCCCCAGTAGAACCAGCGGATCAGCAGCAGATCGTACATCGATTGCAGGACCACGAAGTGAATCGGCCGGGGCGCGGCCGACCCGAGTATGATGGCGTCGGCGTACGACGCGTGGTTCGATACCACGATAGCCGGCCCGCGCCGCGGCAGATGTTCGAGACCGTCCCGGGTCAGCCCGAGATAGAGCCGTGCGAACGGGAAAAAGATCCCCTTGACGAACCAATAGAACATCGGCCCCCCGTCATCCCGCCTGCGGCGCGCCGCCCGCCCTCATTTGTGCTCCCATCGCGGCGGCACCACGAGACCGCCGCTGACGATCGTCTTGATGCCCTCCTCGACCGTCATATCCAGCGGGACGACGTCGCGCTCGGGAAGCGCCGCCAGCCAGCCCGAGGTCGGGTTCGGTGTCGTCGGAAGAAACACCAGGGTGTAGCCGCTCATGCCCTTGCGCTCGTCGGAGCACCGCAGCGTCGTGTCATCGCGCGCCACGAACCCGATCGTGAAAACTCCGGCGCGCGGGTACTCCACCGCCACGACCCGCTGGAAGGTATCGGTCTTCCGGTTCAGGGCGTCAAGGAGCTGCCGGGCAGCGCCGTAGATAGGCTTGATCAAGGGTATGCGCAGCATCAGACGATCGAACTCCCTGACGATACGGCGGCCGAGAAAATTCGTCGTCAGGAGACCGACCAGGAGGATCAGGAGCAGGGTGACCGCCACCCCGATCAGGGGCGCGAGATAGGTGGTGAAGCCCGCATCGTCGACCAGCGATAGGCCCAGAAGTCGCAGAATTCTCAGGATGAACGGCGTCGACACACCGTGCACAATGCCGAACAGGATACCCAGCATCCAGACCGTGATGACCAGGGGGAGTATGATCACCAGCCCCGTCAAGAAGTGCCCGCGCAGGTTGCCAAGAAACGTCCGGGTGTCGAGCTCCCTTCTAACCAAGGCCACCCCCGGCCGGCCCGACACCGCCGCCGAGCACGCCCAGCTTCCGGGAGAACTTCACGAAATAGTCCGCCGCCGACAGCGTCGCCACCCCCACGACGAGCCAGATGGCGAGATCCCCCGCCCTGTCCCAGGCGCCGAGGTACCTGTTTCCGAAGATCAACAGGACGATCGCCACGACCTGCGAGCCGGTCTTGTATTTCCCCCAGACGCTGGCCGCGATGGTCACGCCCTGACTCGAGGCGATCATGCGCAGACCGTCCACGGCGAACTCGCGCCCGATGATCACCCACACCATCCAGGCCGGCGCCGCGCCGATCTGCACCAGCGAGATGAAGGCGGCGGAGGTGAGGAGCTTGTCGGCGATCGGGTCGAGCAGGATCCCGAGCGTGGTCACCTGGTTGCGCCGGCGCGCCAGCCAGCCGTCCAGGTAGTCGGTGAACGAAGCGACCAGAAACACGATCACGCCGATCATCTGCCACGACAGGCCGATCGGCTCGAACGCCGTCGGCTTCGACATCAGGACCACAACGATGACCGGGGTCAGGAAGATGCGGATGATCGTAATCCAGGTCGGAAGGTTGATCATCCCGTCGGTTGCCAGGGAGTCCGAGTGTAGAATGCCGCGGGGCGGCGCCCCGCATACGCCCGGGCCGGCGGTCGTTCGCTGCTGGCGGGGCCGAAGCAACCTAGCACAGGGCGAGCGGGACGGTCAACGGGAGGCGCATGGCGATTCGCTTCGGGACGGACGGCTGGCGCGGCGTCATCGCCGAGGACTTCACCTTCGACAACGTCCGGGTCGTGGCGCAGGCGGTCGCCGGTCTGATCCGGGACGAGAGCGCGTCGGAGGCGCCGGTGCCGGTCGGCTATGACGTGCGCTTTTTAAGCGGACGCTTCGCCGAGGCGGTGGCCGCCGTGCTGGAGGGGAACGGCGTCCCGACGATGCTGCCCGACGGGCCGGTGACCACACCGATGGTCTCCTGCCAGGTGGTCGCTTCCGGCGCGCCGCTCGGTATCTGCATCACGGCCAGCCACAACCCTCCCGAGTACAACGGCTTCAAGCTCAAGGCCGCGTTCGGAGGCAGCGCGCCCCCGGAGATGACCGCGCGCGTCGAGGCCCTGCTTGGACGGACACCCCCGCGTTCCGGACGTCCTCCCGACAGGCGCCATCCGTTCCTGCCGGCCTACCTGCCGCGCCTGCAGGCAGTCGCCGACCTCGACGCCGTCAGACGCTCGCCTCTGCGAGTGGTCGTCGACAGCATGCACGGCAGCGGCGGCCGCATCCTCGAGAACCTCGTGCGCGGCCGCCGCGCGGACGTCGTGACCCTGCGCGGCGACGCCGACCCTCTGTTCGGCGGCAAGGCGCCGGAGCCACGCCCTGAAAATCTCGCGTCGCTGCGCCGCACGGTCGTGCAGCGCCGCGCCCACATCGGCATCGCCACCGACGGGGACGCCGATCGGATCGGGGCCTGCGACGAAAACGGGCGCGTCCTCTCCCCCTTCCAGATCTTCTCCCTGGTCGCGCTGCATCTCATCGAGCAGAAGAAGTGGACAGGCGGGATCGCGCGCACCTTCGCGAACACTCTGGTCGCCGAGCGCATCGCTCGGCGCTTCGGCCTGCCGTTCTTCGACCTGCCGGTCGGCTTCAAGCACATCGCCCGGTTGATGCTCGAGCAGGACATCCTGATCGGCGGCGAGGAGAGCGGCGGCATCGGGGTGAAGCGCTACTTGCCCGAGCGCGACGGGATCCTGATCGGGCTCCTTCTCCTGGAACTGCTCGCTACCGGCGATCGCAGGCTGAGCCGCCGGGTCGCACGTCTGGAGAAGGAATTCGGCAGATACGCCTACCGGCGCGTCGATCTGCCAATGCCCGTCGAGAGCGCCCGCGAGGCCGTCACGCGGATCAGGGAGGACCCGCCGGCCCGCCTCGACACCCTGACCGTCGAAGCGATTGATACGCTCGACGGCGTGAGGCTCCTGTTCGGCGACCACGGCTGGATCCTGTTCCGCGCTTCTGGCACCGAGCCGATCCTGCGGGTCTATTGCGAGGCACGCACGCCGGCCCTTGTCGATCGGCTCGTGCGGGCCGGTCTGGAGCGGCTGCGGCTGGACCCGAAACCGGCCGCTACGGGAGGCCGCGCGTTGCGGGGTAAATCTCCAGCAGGCCGCCGATCGTCACCAGGCTGGTGACCAGGAAGATCGCGAACAGGACAGCCGTCGCCAGGCGGGCCGCCCGGACGGTCCAGGGACGCTCGGAGATCAGCCTCGGCAGAAACGGCACGAGGGCCGCCAGGGCGAACAGGTAGACGGCCCATCGAGTTCCGGTCAGCGAGGCCGGCAGGGCGTACAGGAGACCCGTCGATACCGCCATGACTGCGAACGGGGCGACGCGGAACAGGTTGGCCTCGTCGATCATCTCTTCGAGGGCGCAGCCGGCGGCGACGCACAAGAACGGGTAGAGGGGTATCCTGTACCAGCCGTAGATGACGCGGTAATCGGCAGTCATGGCGATCACCATGCCGTAAACCGCGAGGGGCAGGAGGATCCCGCGCTCCCGGCGGAGGGCGGCGAGAGCGGCGCACAGCAGGAGCCACAGGTACCAGCCGCGCCCGAAATATTTCGTGACGATCTTGCCCGCCAGCAGGTCCGGCAGTGCCTCGAGACCGATGAGCTTCGTGGTCGACTGCGCCCCCATTACTTTGACGAAAATGCCGAAATCCAGCGCCCAGGCATAGGCCAGGTAGAGCAGAAGGAATCCGCCTGCGGCACCCACGGCCAGGAGCGCCCCGCGGCGTCGTCGCGCCCGCAGGAGCAGCACCAGCACCACCACCACGACGGCGACCCCGGTCGCCTTCGTCCAGACCGACAGACCGCACAGGAGACCCGTCAGGATCGCGCTCGCCGCGCTCCCGGACAGCAGGTGGCGACGGGCCGCCAGGATCGCCCCCATGAACAGCAGCGACAGGAGACTCTCCGCCTTCACCAGGCGCTGCGCCAGCACGATCACCGGCAGCGTCGCGTACACCAGGGAGCCCAGGAGGGCGGCGCG
>DAISWT010000025.1:0-950 GCA_036826235.1 Acidobacteriota bacterium
ATCGCCACGCACATCCTGGCGTTCGAGGGGGACAGCCAGGTCGTCTGGTTCGAGGGGAACTATCAGGACTACCAGGCCGACCGGCACCGTCGCCTTGGAGCCGAGGCCGATCAGCCGCATCGCATCAAGTATCGGAGACTGATCCACGACTGAAGATGCCCGAACGGGGCGGGTTGCTACGGCGTCGCGACGGGGTGCCCAATCAGCACGCCGACGACGACCAGGACCAGGCCGGCGAGCTGCAGCAGGAACGAGGTCTTGTTCTCACGCCAGTTCTTGAACAGAAAGACCAGCCCGATGGGGGCCAGGAGGATGACACCGAGGCCCCACACCACGCTCACTTTGAAGGCGTTGACGATGAACATGATGCATCCGATCAGCAGCAGAACCCCTCCGGCGAGCATCAGGACCGCTGACAGCACGAGGAATCCCTCCGGTCGAGTGTTCTCTCCACCACGATGGCGCGCGGCTGCGTGCGCCCGGGATCAATGTTGTGAGAGGGGAGGCAGAAGGCAACCGAGTAACGAATTTGTAACCTAATCGGCGCCGGCCAGGGCACCGCGTACCGCGCAGGCCGCACATCTCCGCCGCTCGCCGGCTCGCAGGACGTGCGCCGGGCGCCTGTTTGACACTGCCGAACCGGGTGTGGTAAATGCCGCCCTTTGCGCCATCTCTCCCGCAATGCGCGGCACCCTGCGCGGGGGTCCGATGAAGAGAGTCCTGTTCCTTGTTGCTCTGGGGTTGGCCCCGGTCGCGGGCGTCCGCGCCCAGGAGGCGCACGTCGTCACGGCTTTTCTGGGAGAGCAGTTCTATGACAGCGCATCCGCCGTCGAAGCAAGCGGAGTCCTGGGGGTGCGCTGGGCCTGGTACGCGCGCACCGGTCATGGGTTCGAGTTCAGCCTCGACTATGCCCGGACGCGCATCGAGGCGGGGGCCCTGCCCGCGCTCCT
>DAISWT010000025.1:1012-2408 GCA_036826235.1 Acidobacteriota bacterium
GCCGTGGATTACAGCCACGTGTCCCGCGGCGGCCTGGTGCGGCCCTACGTGAGCGCCGGTCTCGGATACCTCCGGGCCACCATCAGTCTGAGCGGGCGGGCCGAGGGCATTCTCACCTCCCTGGGCCGCACGTTCGATACCGGCGACAACGCCCTCACCTATGGGGCTGGCGCCGGCGTGCTCGTCGGCGAGGACCGCCTGAGATTCCGTTACGATGTGCGGGTGATCCGGTTCGGTAAGCTGTTCAACAACGGGAACGGCACGACCCTGCAGACGACCGGCGGATTCGCCTGGATCTTCTGAGTCGCGTCTCCGCGCCGGCGGCTTCCGCGCCCCGGCCTGTCAGAAATCCTGATCCGGCAGACGCCCGCCGAGAGGTGCCGCGCCGAAGCGGAGCATACCGATCTTCCCCTCGGGTACGAAGATGGTCCAGGTACTGCGGCTGCGGTTGTCGACGCCCAGCCCGGGGATGAAGCGGATCCGTTCGGGAACCTCTTTGATGAACGCTTGGTCGGCCCTCACCCGGTAGTAACCGTACGCCATCGATCCGAGGTTCGTCACCTCCACGCCGTTCAGGAAGAAGCGGGGGCCGCGGGCGCGGTCCACGGGCTCGACGGTGAGAGCGAAGCGGGCCGGGCCCAGGACGATCGGATCGACATCGGAGGATTCCGGGACGACGAAGATGCGGTCGAGACCGCTTCCTGGTCGTCCCCGCAGGCGGTAGGTTCCGGGAGGGAGCGGCACGGAGAACGTCCGCTGGCCCGAGTCGATCGCCTGGCGCAGCAGTCTGGCCCCACCTTCGACAGGAGGGCGGTCGGGCGTCTGCATCGGGCTCCCGGCGGCCAACTCGAGAGTCAGATCGCCCAGATCCCTTGCTGGGACGCTGGTGAAATCAAAGGCGACCGGACGCGCCCGCGACCACAGCGCCCGGAGGGCGGCCTCGAACTCTTCGAGCGTCAGGTATTGCGTGCGCGAGAGCAACGCCCGCCCGGGTGCTCCCTCCTGGAGAACCGACCACTCGGCGCGGAAGCCATCGGCCGCATCGGCACCCAGGATCTCACGGGCGCGATCGACTTCGCCGCGGGCGCCCTCGAAATCGAAGACGCGGGTCTCGAACAGCGAAAGTTGAAGATGTGCCGCCGCGGCCGTCTGCCGCAAGGCCAGTGCATCGGCTCGCGCCGGTCCGAGGGCCGGGGCGCCCGCCACGACCCGGTCGATCTCCGCGACGGCGCGGCGTGCGTCGCCCAGGACGGCCGAGAGCAGCTTCGGATCGGCCGGACCTTCGAGGAGCGGCAGGAAGGAGCGCACCTGCGCCGCGTACTGCCCGGCGAGGCGGATCGCGGCCTCGAAAGCCTCTTCGGCACCGGACGCCACCGCCGTCGCGGCCAGAGAGGCA
>DAISWT010000025.1:2448-2818 GCA_036826235.1 Acidobacteriota bacterium
GGGGGGGCAGGGCCCGCCGCGCCCCGGGCATTGCGGTCCGGACCGCATGCACCCGCATCAATGCACCCCCAGGGAGGATTCCTGCGCCAGGATGCGGGCCGCCTGCCCCGCCTCCCCGAACTGACGGAGGACGTTGATGTAGTTCTGCGCGTAGGGTTGCAGGGTGCCGCTATCGGCCGAACGCTTGGCCGTCCGGTAGGCTTGTTCGCCGTGCGTGATCGCCTCGTCCCTCCGGCCGAGCTCCGCGGCGGCGCGGGACAGATCGAAGTGGGCCAGCTCCTCCCCCTGCCAGTCGAAACGCACGGCATCCCGCGCGTAGCGCAGCCCGTCCTCGAAGCGTCCGCTGGCATAGGCGCCGAACGACAGCAGG
>DAISWT010000025.1:2907-14792 GCA_036826235.1 Acidobacteriota bacterium
TCGGGAACGTCGAGGACGGACAGGTAGTCGGCCACCTGACGATTGATCTCCGCCTTGCTACGATCCTGGCGGGAGGCATCGATCGCCGTCTGGAAACGCGTCACCATCTCGTCCACGGCGAGGGAGCGCTCCTGCAGAGAGTCGAGGGCATACTGCCAGAGGGCCGCCGCCTTCATGTTGCCGCCGTCGAAATACGTGAGGTCGTCGATCTGCCGGAAACGATCGGCGTACGCGGACGACAGGCCCCAGGGCGCCACCGAGCGGATCCTGTAGAGGTAGAGATCCGGAGTGGCGGAGCGGCGCGCCAGCTCGAGGCACCGGTCCAGGTAGAACAGGAGGTAGCGGGCGAACCTCTCGGAATCGGCGGGGTCCCCTCCAGCGCGTCCCGGGTGAGGAGCGGGGTCTCGCTCTCGCGGATCAAAATCGACTTCAGGAAGTACCAGTGGGCCTGGGCCTCCGCATCGGCGTCGTGCCGCCCCCCTGCGGTCCAGAGCTCGAAATAGGCGTTGCCGAGAAGGAGGGTCCGGAAAGCGGGGTTGTCCTGCAGGATGCGGAAGCTTTCCTCCAGGGGGGACACGACGTCCGCCCGGTAATCGCCGGGGTAAGGCGCCTGGCTGCGATGCTGGATCTCGTAGCGCGAATGTCCCAGGACGAACTGGATCTCGGCCAGCTTCCGGCCCGTGATGCCGCCCAGACGCGCCGCTTCGATGTACCGTGAAGCCAGTCGCTCGGCCGCGGGATAGTCCGAGGCGTTGTACGCCGCCAGTGCCTGGTCGGCCAGGGCCGCGGGCGCGTTCGGCGGCTCGGCGGCGGGCGGCTGCGCCGGAAAGACGGAGCTTCCGGCGAGAAAGCCCGCGACGAGCGCGGCCCCGAGGCCGGTGGCCCCGTACCGGAGCGGCCGTGGCCGGCCCCGCCCGAGGTCATGCGTGCGTCGCGCACGCTTCACGAGCTCACCCCGTCGCGCGCCAGACGCCGCAGCGCGCCGAGCGCCCGCTGAGCCTCCTCCACCTTGCCGCGCCCCGCCGCCCCCCGGGTGACGTACAGAGCGACGAGCCCGTCCTTCGTCGGTGCGATGACGTGCCGCGTCCCGTCGAGGTAGGCGATGATGACCGCATCGGGATCGACGCGGACGCTCAGGATGTCTGCACCGATGTCGTCGCCGGATGGGGCCGGGCGTCCGGCGCCTTCAATCCGGTGATAGACCTCGCTCAGCATCGGGACGAGGAGGTTGTAGCGCCAGCCGTCGTGCGTGCTGCGGCCGAGGCTGCTGGCGTCAATGAGATCGACGTTGTACCGGCGGCCGAGCAGCGTCGCGGCCTGTCCGTCCGACCCCCCGGCCCCAACGCCGGATCCCGGGTCGCCCGGGGGCGCGCTGGCGATTGGGCGGCCTCCCCTGGCCCGGTCCATGGACGAGGTGCCCATCGGCAGGACCGAGCCCTCCGGAAGCGTCGGCGACCCTGACGGGGCGCCGGCGGTCGGCCGTCCAACGCCGGGCCGCGTAGCCATGGGGGCGGGCGGATCGAGACCGCCTCCGTCGCCCGCGCGGCCGGTGGCGACCGAGGCGAAAGTGTCGACGGGCATCAGGGCGAGGTCGCGCGATCCGGCGCGCATGGCCGCGCCCGGCGCAGGCACCGGCGGTTCGAACGTGTCATGCGGGGCCGCCACGACGGCGGCGGGGGCCGCCGCTGTCTCCGGCAGGGGCGGCGGCGGAACGGCGTCGGCGACGCTCGGGTGCGGAGTGGGAGACGGTCGCTCATCGACCGGCCGCGATGCGGGCGCCGCCGGCTCCTCCGGAGGAGTCGTCTCGGGTGCCGTCGTCCGGCTCACCACGAAACGCGGGGCGGGAGGCGGTAAGGTGACGAATCGAACCACCGTGGGCGGCGCGGCTACCGGCTCGATGACGACGATCCAGGTCAGGGACGCGGCGCACAGGACCGCCACGTGCAAGGACATCGACAGACCCACCGCCCGCCGCAGGGGACGGCGCCGCGCCGACGGCGTCTGCCCGCTCGCCGGAAGCTCCGACGCGAAGAGTGGTCTAAAAGACCTCGTCTGCCTCATCGTGTCCCGCTCGGCGCGCCGCCGGCCTGGGCCGTCCCCCCCGGCGCGGCAGGGGGAGTCTCGCCCGGCGGCGATGGCTGCGTCTTAACAATCAGGACCTCGACCTCGGTGCCGGAGGCCCCTGCGGCCATCGCCGGACGGATGCGGATCAGGTTCGCTCCCGGCGCGGGCAGGTGGTAGGCCGGAACCTCGAAGTACAAGGGCCGGACGTCGGGGTCGGAGGGCCCGTCGGGCAGCAGCTCGGCCGACTCCTCCGTGCTTGCCGGGCGCAACAGGGCCTTCTGCTCCCCGACCTCGATCCAGGACGGCGCCTCGCGCGCCAGCACCAGGCCCAGGATCGCGACGGTGTCGCCCTGGGCTCGATCGGGAATCGGCTGCAGAACGATGCTCGTCCCGGACGAGCGCCGGCGGATGAGCGCATCGAGTTGACGCAGGTCATCGGCCCCGGCGTCGCCGCGGCTGCGCGCGATTTCCAGGTGGAGCCGGGCCTCGCGCAGGTCGCCCAGCTGGTAACTGTCCATGGCCAGGTGCCGGTGCGGCAGGTAGTCGATCAGGCGATTGCCGACCGCGGTCTGCAACTCCTCACGGTCGTTCGAGGACAGGGCCAGCTCCAGGACCTCGACGGCACGGCTCCACAGGCCCGCCTGCTCGAGAAACAGGGCCATCCGATAACGCAGGAACCAGCCTGGCACCGCGTGGACGCCGGAGCCGGCGGAGAGAAGCGCGCGCGGGCGGGGCGCAATCAGCAGCGGTCCCGGAAGCGGCAAGGGGAGACGGAACCCGCCTCCGTGGGCGGAGCCCGGCAGCACCCGTCGGTCGTGGAACTGGACGGGTCTGTTCGGCAGAGCCTCCTCGAGGTCGGGGTCGATGGAGAGCGCGCGGTCCATCTCTGCGACGGCCCCGTCCAGATCGCCGGTCGCGGCGAGGACGGCGCCGAGCTGGAACCTGGCCGGCGCGTAGTCTTCGTCGATGACGAGAGCGTCCTTCAGGATCGAGCGCGCCCCGTTGAGATCGCCCCGCGCCGCCGCGATCAATCCCAGGGCGTAGCGCGCTTCCAGGAAGTAGCGATCAGCCCGCATCGCCCCGCGCAACTCCTCGTCGGCCACATGGAGGTCGCGCGTCAGATACCTCTGCACACCCATGACGTAGCGCACCTCGGGGGCTCCGTGCGTCAGATCGTCGGCCCGCCGGATGGCCTTGTCGAACTCCCGCCGGTCCCCGCGTCCGAGCGCCGCCAGCCCGAGGCCGAAATGGGTCCAGGCCAGATCGGGATCGAGCGTCGCCGCCTGGCCGAAGTCCTGGGCAGCCTGGGGGAAATTGGAGTGGCGGAGCGCCGCCGCCCCCGCGTTGATCAGGTCGTGGGTGGTCGGGTCGGGCGCAGGAGCCGGCGCGGGTGTCACGGCGCCCCCGCCCGTCAGCAGCGCGGCGAGCGCGGTCAGGAGCAAGGCGCGGGGGAAGAGCGGGTGGCGGAACGGGCCGCGGCGCATCAGATTTTCTCCAGGGGCGCGTAGCGCGGCAGGAATTTTCTGGAGCCGTGGATCGAGAACGACACGGTGAGCTTCAGTTTGTCGCCGCTCCCCTCCACGCCGATCACCGTGCCGACACCGTATTCGGGGTGGTGCACCTTGCAACCGAGGTTGTAGCGCAGGCCTGTCGTTCCGGCCGCCCGGTCCTGCACGTCCTCCGGGCCAAGCTGCGACTCCGGATCGCGGACGACCCGGTCGCGCCCGCCCGCCGGACCGCCATTCCCGGTGTCCCGCCACTCCCGGCGGCGGGCGGCGATCGCCTCTGCGGCGCTCCACAGGCGCCCGGTGTAAGCGTCGTCCTCGCTCTGCTTCAGGAGATGGGGCGGGATCTCCTGCAGGAAGCGCGACGGCTGGGCCGTCACGTTCTCTCCGAACAGGCGGCGCTCCCGGGCCCGCGTCAGGATGAGACGCTCCCGGGCGCGCGTCATGCCGACGTAGAACAGGCGGCGCTCCTCCTCGATGTCCTCGTGCCCTTCGGAGGAGCGGATGTGCGGGAACAGGTTCTCTTCGAGTCCGGCGACGAACACCACCGGGAACTCCAGCCCCTTCGCCGAGTGCAGGGTCATCAGGCGCACGCCTGAGGTTCCCTGCACATTTTCTGTCTCGGAGAGGAGCGCCGCCCGGTCGAGGAACAGGCGCAGGCCGTTCTCGACGCCGTCGAAGGCGGAGAGGGCGCTCACGAGCTCCTTCAGGTTATCCAGACGCGAGGATGCGTCCCCGGGCGATGTCCTCTCGAGATAGGCCTCGAACCCGGCGCGCTCGATGACCGCCGCCGCCAGCCGGGCCGGCGCGGAGGCCTTCGCCTCCTCGCGCAGGGCCGACAGGAGCGCCAGGAATCCGCGCAGGGCCTTCGCCGCGCGGCCGCCTACCACGCCCGCGTCGATCGTCCGGCGCATGGCCTCCTCGAGAGGCGACGAGTCCTCGCGGGCCGCGCCCAGGACGGCGTCGAGGGTCGTCTTGCCGATATCGCGGGGTGGCGTATTGACGATGCGCCTGAGGCTGACGTCGTCGCGCGGATTGAGGACGACGCGCAGATAGGCCAGGACGTCCTTGACTTCCCGGCGATCGTAGAAGCGCGTGCCTCCGACCATGATGTAAGGCACCTCATGGCGCGCCAGGGACTCCTCGAGGGCGCGCGACTGGGCGTTGGTCCTGTACAGAATGGCGACATCCTCCAGCCCATGATCGCGGCGCGTTCCCTGGATGGTCGCGATGATGAGGTCCGCCTCGTGACGCTCGTCCATCGCCACCAGCAGTTCGAGTGGCCGTCCCTTGGGCGCGTCGCACCAGAGCGCCTTGTCGATCCGGCTGCTGTTGTGACGCACGACCGCGGTCGCCGCCTCGAGGATGTTCCCGGTGGAGCGATAGTTCTGCTCGAGCTTGATGAGCGCGGTGCCGGGGAAGTCCTGCTCGAACGACAGGATGTTGCGGATGTCGGCGAAACGGAAGCGGTAGATCGACTGGTCGGGGTCGCCGACGGCGCACACGTTGCCGTGAACCGCTGCGAGATGCCGGATCAGCCTGTACTGCGGCCGGTTGGTGTCCTGGTACTCGTCCACCATCAGGTAGCGGACCTGCTCCGCCGCCGCCCGCGCCAGGTCCTCGCTCTTCGAGAACAGGTCGAGGACGTTGCCAATCAGGTCGTCGAAATCCATCGCGTCGCATTCTCTGAGGCGCTTCTGATACAGGGCGTACGTCCGCGCAATCAGCTCGTCCTGGAAGCCCTCCTGCCCCCGCTCCAAGGTCTCCGGGTCGAGTCCCTGGTTCTTGGCGCTGCTGATGCGTGCCCGGAACAGACGGGGCGGGTAAACCTTGTCGTCGATCGAAAGATCCGCCAGACAATCCTTCATGAGGGCGGCCTGGTCCGCCTCGTCGTAGACCAGGAAGTCATTGCTGTAGCCTAAACGATCGGCGTGCCGCCGCAGGAAGCGCAGGCACCAGGAGTGGAAAGTGGACACCTGGGCGCCGCCCCGGTCGGCCCCGACCAGGCGCTCGACACGCTGCTTCATCTCCCCCGCCGCCTTGTTGGTGAACGTCACCGCCACGACCTGCTGCGGCGCGGCCAGCCGGCGGGCCAGGATGTGCCCCAGACGGTGTACGATCACGCGGGTCTTCCCCGACCCGGCGCCGGCCACGATCAGAAGCGGCCCCTCGGTATGCTCCGCTGCCTCCCGCTGCCGCGGGTTGAGCGGATCAAGAATGGGATCCATTGGGGGAATTATCTCACAGGGCGAATCGCTCCGGGCGGGGGGGTTTATTCGACCGTAACCGATTTGGCGAGGTTGCGCGGCTGGTCGACATCGCAGCCCCGGCGCAAGGCGATGTGGTAGGCGAGGAGCTGCAACGGCACGATCGCCAGGATCGGCGACAGCAAATCGGAGGTTCGGGGCACCGTGATCGTCCGGTCGGCGTGGCGCGGCACCTCGTCGTTCCCCTCGTAGGTGACGGCGATGATCGCCGCGTCGCGCGCCCGGGCCTCCTCGATGTTCACCATCATCTTCTCGTACAGGGTGTCGCCGAAAACCAGCGCGATCACCGGCAGGTTGCGGTCGATGAGGGCGATCGGTCCGTGCTTCATCTCGCCCGCCGGGTACCCCTCGGCATGGATGTAGGAGATCTCCTTCAGCTTGAGGGCCCCCTCCAGGGCGATCGGATAGTTGATCCCGCGTCCGAGGTAAAGGAAGTCGGGCGCGCGGAAGAAGTCCTTGGCGATCTCCTCCACCTGCGCATCCTTCGCGAGCACCTGCTCGATCTGCGTCGGGAGATGAAGCAGGCCCTTGAGAAGGTCCTTCGATTCCTCGCGGGTCAGAGTGCCGCGCAGGAGCCCCAGGCGCAGCGCCTGCAGGAACAGGGCGATCATCTGCGCCGTGAACGCCTTGGTGGAGGCGACGCCGATCTCCGGACCGGCGTGCGTGTAGATGATCCCCTGGGCCTCCCGCGTGATCATCGAGCCGACGACATTGCAGATGGCGATCGTCTTGATACCGCGGGCGCGCGCCTCGCGTTGCGCCGCCAGGGTGTCGGCCGTCTCTCCGGACTGGCTGATGACTTCGACCAGATGGTCCTTGTCGAGGATCGGGTTGCGGTAGCGGAACTCCGAAGCGATGTCGACCTCGACCGGCAACCGCGCCAGGCGCTCGATCAGGAACTTGCCGACCAGGGCCGCGTGCCAGGAGGTGCCGCACGCCACCAGGTGCAGCTTGCGGCAACTGCGGAACTCCTCGTCGGTGATCTCCATCTCGTCCAGGAAGATCTCGCCCGTGTCCTGTGAGATGCGCCCGAGCATGGTGTCGCGGATGGCGCGGGGCTGCTCGTAGATCTCCTTCAGCATGAAATGCTTGAATCCGGCCTTCTCCGCCATGATCGGGTCCCAGGTGATGCGCTGCACCTGTTTGGAGACCGGCCGGCCCTGTTCGTCGGTGATGATCACGCCGCCTTCGGTGATCACGGTCAGCTCGCGGTCATCGAGAAAGAAGACGTCGCGCGTGTGGTGCAGGATCGCCGGGATGTCCGAGGCGACGAAGTACTCGTCCTTGCCGAGCCCGACGACCAGCGGGGGCCCGTTGCGGGCGGCCACGATTTTCATCGGGTCGGTCGAGGAGACCGCGGCAAAAGCGTAGCTGCCGCTCAGACGGGGCACGGCGCGGCGCACGCCGTCCTCGAGGGGGCTCTCGCCACTCTTCCGGGCCTCCTCGATCAGGTGGGCGATCACCTCGGTGTCGGTTTCCGTCTTGAACTGGTGGCCCGAGGCGACCAGCTCACGCTTCAGGTCCTTGTAGTTCTCGATGATCCCGTTGTGCACCACGACCAGGGTCCCGGTGCAATCGCGGTGCGGGTGGGCGTTTTCCTCGGTCGGGCGGCCGTGGGTGGCCCAACGCGTGTGCCCGAGGCCGAACGACCCCTCCAGGCTGGTCAGGCGGAGGTTCTCCTCCAGGTCGCGCAGCTTCCCGGCGCTGCGGACGACCTGGACGTTCTCGCCGTTGATGACGGCGATTCCCGCCGAGTCGTAGCCGCGGTACTCGAGGCGTCGCAGCCCGTCCAGGAGGACGGTGCTGACCTTTTTGTGACCGATGTAGCCGACGATGCCGCACATGTTCCAACCGAGAATATAGAGGAAGGAGGGGCCCGACGCCAAGCAGGAATCTCCGGAAAACAGGGATCGCGTGTCCCCCGACGCGTCAGCGGACCTGCCCGCCCCCGCCGCCCTTGCGCCGCGTCTTCGGGCCGTGCCTCCTGACCCAGTCTTCCTTCACCACCTGCTGGGCCCGCGACAGGGCGAGGGCCTGGGCCGGGACGTCCTTGGTGATGGTCGAACCGGCGCCGATGAAGGCGCCCCGGCGGATGCGTACGGGGGCGACGAGCTGGGTGTCGCTCCCGATGAACACCTCGTCCTCGATGATGGTGCGCAGCTTCGACACCCCGTCGAAGTTGCACGTGATGGTGCCGGCGCCGATGTTCGCCCGGCGCCCGATCTCCGCGTCGCCCAGGTAGGTGAGGTGGTTCGCCTTGCTTCCCTGGCCCATGTGGATCTTCTTGGTCTCGACGAAGTTGCCGATGCGAACCTCCTCGTCGAGCTGGGTGTCGGGACGCAGATGCGCGAACGGACCGATCCGGCAGCCGCGTCCGATCCGCGCCTGAGTGATCACGCAATACGGCAGGACGATGGTGCCGTCACCCACGACTGAATCGGCGATCCGCGACCCCGTCCCGATCGTGACGCCGCGTCCGATTTCGGCCGCTCCGCGGAGCATGACGCCGGGCTCGATGACGGTGTCAGGGGCGACCTTCACGTCCACGTCGATATAGGTCGTCTCCGGATCCAGGATCGTGACCCCCGTGTCCATCAGGACGTTCGCCTTGCGGCGGTGCAGGGCCCGGATTGCCGCCGCCAGCTCGCGCCGGTCGTTGACACCCAGAACCTCGTCGGCGTCGGCGTGGCGGTAGGCGGCCACCTTGTGGCCGTCTCGCCTCAGGATCTCGACCAAGTCCGTCAAGTAGATCTCCCGCTGCGCGTTGTCGGCACGGGCGCGCTTGAGGGGGTCCCACAGCCAGGCGGCATCTACACAATAAATGCCGCAGTTGATCTCCTTGATCGCCTTCTCCTCGAGGGTCGCGTCGCTTTCCTCCACAATGCGAGAGACGTCGCCGCTGTAGGTCCGGACGACGCGCCCGTAACCCTGCGGCTCCTTCAGGACGGCGGTCATCAGGTCGAGAGGCGCTCCGGAGGCGCGGTGGAACTCGATGAAGGTCTTCAGGGTTTCCGGAAGCAGGGCGGGCAGGTCGCCGTTCAGGATCAGGACATCCCCCTCGTAGCCCGCGAGCTGCGACTCGGCGGACAGGACCGCGTGCCCCGTGCCACGCTGCGAGTCCTGGTAAGCAAAGCCGATCCGCTTGTCACCCTCCCCGACGGCGCGGCGGACCTCGTCCGCCTGGCTCCCCACGACGACCACGGTGCGCGCCATCCCGGCGGCCTTCGCCGCCTCGACCACGTGCCGCACCATCGGTCGGCCGGCGATCGCGTGGATGAGCTTCGTCGACTGCGATTGCATCCGTTTGCCGAGCCCCGCGGCGAGGACCATGGCGCAGACCTCGCGCTTGCGCGAGGCCAGCGAGGGGCGCCTCGAAGGGCGTCCGGTGATCGCGGGACCGGACGCCAGGGACACGGGTCGCAGAGAGAACGGACTGGAAGCGGGCCGAGCCGCAGAAACCCTCGTCGGTGAGGCCGGCAGGCTCGACACCGTGAGGCGCGGCCTGAACCCGCCGGAGGCCGGACCGTTGCCCTGCGCCCCTGGTGCTCCGGCCGGGGAGCCGCGGATCGTCCTGGCGGCGCCGGATGTGGACGCGAGGGGTGCCCCGGAGCGCACCGGTGAGGCGCGGGCTGAGCTGACGACGATGACCGGACCGCGGCCGGCCGCGGCGGGCGGCAGGGTGCGCGCAGCAGGGTGCGTGGCAGGCCGCTTCGACCGCGCCGATTTCGAGCGCGAGGATCGACCGTGGGCCGGGCCGGCGGGCCGCGGGCGGAGCTTCACCCGTCCCGACGATCGCCGGGTCTTCCGGGCCCGCTGCCTGCTCTGTCTTCGCGTGTTCGCCATGACCGGCCTCGCCGCCCGGAGCCTGTGACCCCTACACCTCCTCGGGGTGAATCAGGTTCTGGAAGTTCTCGTCGTCCCTGAGCGGCTCGAAGTCGGGGTCGTTGCGCGCGTAAATCCGGTTGGTCGCGTTCAGCTCGATGGCCTGTTGCAGATGCGCCAGCGCTTCCCGCCGTTCCCCCTTGAGGGCCAGCGTGGACGCCAGGACGTAATGCACCTTTTCGTCCTTCGGATTGTTCTGCAGAGCGCGGTCCAGGAGCTTGACTGCCTCGTCGTAGTCGGCCTCGTTGGCCTTGATGACGCCGTAATAGAAAAAGTCCTCGGGCTTGCGGGGCTGGGGCTCGCGCCGATCAAGCAGGTTGCGGCAGATGCGCGTGTAGGCCTGGGCGCGGTCCGTCAGCTCTTTTTCCTGGGGGAAGCCGGTGACGATGGCCTGGAACCGCTCCAGCGCCTCGCTGTAGCTTTGCTTCTGCAGCAAGCCCACGCCCCGCTCGAACTCCTTGAGCGCTTTTTCGTGGATCATCCAGGTGTTGGCGGGCGCCGCGGTGGCCGGCGATTTGCTGCCTTTTCTGGCTGCTACCTTCTTCATTGACTTGCCCGTCCCTGCCGGGAACATCCCCGGTGGAAGGCCGAGGACTATCCCGCGGCCGTTCAAACCAAGCTGTCGACTCGAGGAAAGAATGATTTGCGAAATAGCGATGCTAGCAAATGCTATCTTTATGTGTCAACGCGCGTTCGGGGCTTGGGGTGCCGAAACGGCTGGTTTTCATCGGACTCGGTTCGAACCTGGGTGACCGCCCGGAGAACCTCGCCCGCGCCATCCAGGGCTTGGAGATTCGTGGTCTGGAGACCGTGATGCGCTCCTCGGATTACTTGACAGAGCCCGTGGAAGTTATTGACCAGGAAGAATTTATCAACAAGGTTCTGGGATGCGAGACGGACCTCTCGCCGGAGCGAATCCTGGAAGGTTGCCTGGCCGTTGAGAAGTCACTGGGCCGGATCAGGACGCGGCACCAGGGGCCCAGGGTCATCGATCTTGACCTCCTGTTGTGCGGGAGCGACATCAGGTGCGAGGAGAGCCTGAAGGTACCACACCCAAAGATGCACCTGAGAAGGTTCGTTCTGGTTCCGCTGGTAGAGATCTCGCCGGCTGCCTGGCACCCGGTCTTCAAGACGACGGCAGCGCGGCTACTGGAATCCTGCCCCGATCGGTCCCGCGTCGAGCGGGTGCTGCTATAATGCGCCGCTCATTTCGGTCAAAGGCGGATGAATTTCAAGTTCATCGCTGTCGAAGGCCCCATCGGCGTCGGCAAGACGAGCCTTGTCGATCTTCTGGCGCAGTGCTTCGACGCCGACAGGGTCCTCGAAAAGGTCGAGAACCCGTTCCTGCACGACTTCTACCAGGACCGTGCCGGCGCCGCCTTCCAGTGCCAGCTGTTCTTCCTCCTGAGCCGCTTCCGGCAGCAGCAGGAGCTGGCGCAGGGGCGCCTGTTCCAGAAGACGCTCATCTGCGATTACATCTTCGCCAAGGACAAGATCTTCGCGTACTTGAATCTGGACGATTCCGAGTTGATGCTGTACGAGAAGCTGTACGGTGTGCTGGAGCCGCAGGTGCCGCACCCCGATCTGGTCATCTTCCTGCAGGCGCGTGACGCGGTGCTCCTGGAGCGTATCCGCTCGCGACAGAGGGACTACGAGCGCGAAATCTCCGAGGCCTACGTTTCCGAGCTGAACAGGGCTTACAATTACTTCTTCTTTCACTACAATAGGACGCCGCTCCTGGTCATCGACACGTCCGAGATCGATTTCGTGAAGAGCCGCGAGGACCTGGAGGAGCTGTTCCGGCAGATTGAAGCGATGCAGAAGGGCGTGCAGTACTACATGCCGCTCGGATCCTCCAGGGGACCGGGACTGGCACGGGCGTAGGACGGCACGCCCCGAAAGGGCGCTACGAGTCGACCCATTCCCTCTACCGGCCGCCGTCGTGCCGGAGGGGAGAAGGAGGTTCCATGAGCTACCCGCCCGAAGGTCCCGGTTCTCCCGGCCTGAACGTCCAATTCGTCCCGAAGGTCACCGTCCCCGATCTGCGCTCGGTCCGGGGGACCGGTCGCAAGATCGTCATGCTGACCGCCTACGACTACCCCACGGCACGCATCCTTGACTCCGCCGGGGTCGATGTTCTCCTGGTCGGCGACAGTCTCGGGAACAA
>DAISWT010000026.1:0-14673 GCA_036826235.1 Acidobacteriota bacterium
AGCCCCTCCTCGCCGAGCTCGCGGCCCAGCCCCGACATCTTCATGCCGCCGAATGGCCCCGCCGGGTTGTCCACCAGCGGATCGTTCACCCAGACGTTCCCCGCCTCGATCTCCTCGAAATACCGACGGACCCGCCGGGCGTCGCTCGAGTAGAGGGTCGCACCCAGCCCGTAGGGAGAGTCGTTCGCGAGAGCGAGCGCCTCGTCGAACGTCCTGAACGGCAGGACCGGGGCGACGGGCCCGAAGATCTCCTCCTTCAGGAGGCTCATGCCGTGTCGCACGTCCGCGAGCACGGTCGGCTCGTAGAACCAGCCCTTCGTCAGGTGCGACGGCCGCCGGCCGCCGGCCACGACTTTCGCCCCTTCCCTCCGGGCCACGGCGACGCGCGCCTCGACCTGGTCCCGTTCCGCGCGGCCGATGAGCGGTGTCACCTCGGTTGTTTCATCGATGCCGGGACCGATCACCAGCCTGCCGGTGAGATCGGCGAAGCGTTCCAGGAACTCCGCGTGCACGGGCTGCTCGACGTAGATCCTTTCGGCGCTGGTGCACACCTGGCCGGCGTTGAGGAACGCCGTCCAGGCGACCGCGCGGGCGGCAGCGTCCAGATCGGCGTCGGCGCACACGATCGCCGCGTCGCTGCCGCCGAGCTCGAGGTGCAGTTTCTTGATGCGCTCCGCTCCCAGCCGATAAATGTGCTGCCCGACGGCCGTGCTGCCGGTGAAGGCGATGCAGGGCACGTCCGGGTGCCTGACCATGGCGTCTCCGACTTCGGATCCCGGGCCGGTGATGATGTTCACGGCGCCTCCTGGAAGGTGCTCGAAGACCCGGTGCAGATCGAGGGTCAGGAGCGGAGTCTGGGTCGCCGGCTTGATCACCACCGTGTTCCCGGCCGCCAGCGCCGGCGCCACTTTCCAGGCGAGGAGCATCAAAGGGTAGTTGAACGGGACGATGCAGCCGACCACCCCGATCGGCTCCTTGATGACCAGGTTGAGCTGTCCCGGCTCGGCCGAGGGGATGACGCGCCCGCGCCGATCGCGGATCAGACCGGCGTAATAGTCGAAGCACATGGCCGCCCAGTCGACGTAGCCGCGGTTCTTGCGGAGGGTGCGGCCCGTCTCGCGCGTCAGCGTGAGGGCGAACTCCTCCCGGGCGGCGCGCAGCCGGCGCCCGACCTCGACCAGCATCTCGGCCCGCGTCCAGGCGGGCGTCCGCTTCCAGGCCGGAAACGCCCTTTTCGCCGCGGCCACCGCCCTGTCGAGGTCGGCCGCGCCGCCTCTCGGGACGACGTCCACCGGCTCCTCGGTCGCCGGGTCGATGACCTGGATCGTCGCCCCCGTCGAGCTGTCCGCGAACCGACCATCGATCCAGAGCTTCCTCATGGGACGTCCCCCCGCAGCCTGCGGCCGCGGGGCCCGATCCCCAGGCCCGCGTGCCGTCGTCTTTGTGCCCGAAACGCGCCGTGTGAAGTCCTCATTCTAACCCGGGCCGCCAGTCCGGGCCGCTGCCGGAGTCCCTCTCCTCGATGCGAGACGACCCTCGCGCACCGCGCGTCACGGTTCGCGGGTAAGATCGGCGGGCACATTCGCTTCGCCCGGAAACCGACAGGAGGCGGCATGCCACAGACGCCCCACATCGAAAAGCACTTCACGGCCGGCGACACCGTCCGGGACATCGTCATCGGGATGTCCGACGGGCTCACCGTGCCCTTCGCCCTGGCCGCGGGGCTTTCCGGCGCGGTCGACCGGACCAGCGTCATCGTCACCGCCGGACTGGCGGAGATCGCCGCCGGGTCGATCGCCATGGGACTCGGAGGCTACCTGGCCGCTCGGAGCGACGCCGAGCATTACGTGCGCGAGCGGTCGCGCGAGCGCGCCGAGGTGCGCGACAAACCCCTGGAAGAAGAGGCGGAGATCCACGAGATATTCCGCAAGTACGGCCTCACGCCTGAGGAGTCCGAGCCGGTCGTCATGGCGCTGCGCAACCGGCCGGAGGCCTGGATCGACTTCATGATGCGTTTCGAGCTCGGCCTGGAGAAGCCGGACCCGAAGCGCGCGCTGATCAGCGCCCTGACCATCGGTGGCGCCTATGTGGCCGGTGGGTTCGTCCCCCTGGCCCCCTATTTCTTCACTCCGGATGCGGGGGCGGGGCTCGGGCTGTCGGTGGTCTCGACGGCCATCGCCCTGCTGGGCTTCGGCTACCTCAAGGGCCGGTTCACGGGCATGAAGCCCCTGCGCAGTGCCTATCAGACCACGCTCCTCGGCGGGCTCGCCGCGGCCGCCGCGTTCCTTATCGCCCGCGCCGTCAGCTGACCGCCCTCCGGCTCGCGCGCACCGGGCGGCAGGCCACGCCGCGCCGCGGCTCAGGTCGCTCGCGCGGGATCGCCGACGGCCCCAGACTCAGGGGGGACAAGCGAGGGAACGAGTGCGCGAGGGGCGCGATTCGGCTAGGATTGGCCTCGTCCGGGGGTCCATCATGGAGATGGACGAGCAGAGTCTGGAGCAACTCAGGAGCCTTGGAGCGCGCCGGGCGTATGAAGCGGTCCGGCGGGCGGTGCTGCAGAACCCGTGGGGAGCCTCATCCGAAGACCTGCACGCGGCGCTGCAGCAGGTGGTGGCCGCCGGGATCCTCACCTGGGACGAGGTGGAGCAGTTCGAGGGATCATGAGCGAAGGCCCGGTCCGGTGAAGGTGCCGCGCAGAACCCTGATCATGACCGGCGTGACGCTCGCGGGCTTGAAGGCGATCGAGCCCTTGGGCTGGCTGAGAGCGGCGGCGGCGCCTGCGGGCACGGGGTCCGCCGTCCGGCGGACCGCACGACCACGCGTCGCAGTGGTGGGTGCCGGCGCGTTCGGCGGCTGGACGGCGTTGCACCTGGTGCGTCGCGGCGCGCGAGTCATGCTGATCGATGCCTGGGGGCCCGGCAACTCGCGAGCCAGCTCCGGGGGAGAGACCCGGATCATCCGCGCCACTTACGGGCCCGACCGGATCTACGTCGACATGGTGGCGCGATCGCTGCGGATGTGGCGTGAGTTTCAGGAGCGCGCGAAGCGGACGCTGTTCCGGAAGACCGGCGTTCTGTGGCTGGCGGGACAGGACGACCAGTACGAGAGGGCGGCCCTGCCCCTCCTGCGTGAGGCGGGTCTCGCCGTCGAGGAGCTGACCCGGGCCGAGACCGCCGCGCGCTATCCGCAGATCCACCTCGAGCGCGTCAGCTGGGCGATTCACGAGAAGGACGCCGGGTACCTTCTGGCCCGCCGTGCCTGCCAGACGGTCCTGGAGACGTTTCAGGCGGAAGGGGGCGATTACCGCACGGGCTCCGCGACACCCGGCGCGATCGGCCAGGGCGGGATGGGTCCCCTGGCTCTCTCGGAAGGCGGCTCGCTCACCGCCGACGCCTACGTTTTCGCGTGCGGACCCTGGCTCGGGCGTCTGTTTCCCGAGGTCATCGGCGATCGCGTCCGGCCGACGCGGCAGGAGGTGTTCTTCTTCGGCACGCCGCCGGGCGATCGACGCTTCACGGAGGAGATGCTGCCGGTCTGGATCGACAAGGGTGAGCGCATCTTCTATGGCGTTCCCGGCAATGAGTGGCGGGGGATCAAGGTGGGCGACGACACCCGCGGCACGGCGTTCGATCCGACGGCCGGCGAGCGGACTCCGTCTTCCGAGGCGCTGCGGTCGGCGCGCGATTACCTGGGATTCCGGTTCCCGGCCCTCAAGGACGCCCCCCTTCTGGAGGCGCGCGTCTGCCAGTACGAGAACTCTCCGGACTCGCGGTTCATCATCGATCGCCATCCGCAGGCGGCCAACGCCTGGATCGTCGGCGGCGGCTCGGGGCACGGCTTCAAGCACGGCCCCGCCGTCGGCGAGCGTGTCGCCGACCTGGTGCTCGGTGTGAGGACCCCCGATCCCTTCTTCGCGCTGTCCAGGCTTTCCTAGAAAATCCAGCGGGCGCCGATCCCGGGCGCGCCCCGATCGTCTGTGACGGGCCCGATCGCCGAAGGCTTCCAGCGCGAGGGAGTTCCCTCGACGTACAAACCATGGGCGTCGGCCACGGTGTTGCCGCTCCAGAATCCGATCGACAGACCCAGGACCGTGTTGTACAGGAAGTGCTGCTGGATGTTGACCCGTTCGAACGCGACCACGACCGGGACACCGTAGGCGAACCCCCTGCCGATCCTCTTCCACGCACGCTTCGAGGGCGCGTCGTCCAACGTGACTTGAAGATACATGCGCGACAGGACGCCGGAGATGGAGGCCGCCGTGGCGGCGTGCCCCGAGATGCCGCCGCCGACACCGTGGAAGGGACGCAGGCTGCCTCCGTACTTGGGACGGTCCTCCGCGAGGACCCAGCGTCCGCCGAGCGTCACCAGATCGGTCAGCAACAAAGACTGCGCCAGCATGAAACCGGTCTCCTTGACGCGGTAACTGCCGAAGGTCGAACCACCCACGTACATCAGGAGCGCCGTGGCCGGAACGACCACCCCACCGCCCAGCTTCTGGATCGTCTTCAGGGTCCGCGCGTGCTCCATCGGCGTATCGCGCTCGGCCAGGTCGCTCTGGATCTGGTCCTTGTGCGTCCACAGGGAGAACGCCCCCGCCAGGACGCCCGCCCCTATCGCTCTGTCGCGCGGCGTCGGATGAAACAGCCGGTGCCAGTAATACTTCTGGGTGAAGGTGAACTCGCGGGTGTCGAGGCGGAACGGACGGGAGTACCACTCCAGGTAGCTTGGCGCCGCAGCGTCCCGCGGGGTGTTCTGCCGGTCGGCGGGCTCGCCCGCAGTCAGGCCGGCCGCACCGTCGCCGGGCGTCGTGGAGCCGGCGGCTGGGTCTTGCCCGAGGGGGCCGGCGCCATCCGCGCCGGCCGGTGAATGCTCCAGCGACTCGTCGCCGGAGCCCCACGTCGGTGTCAGACCCAGTAGGAATCCGCAGACCACGACGAGCGCGACACGCACCCGGACCCTTCGCATGCTATTCATCTCGTCGTCATCCAATATAGGTTCCGCGTGGATCCGGTCCAGCCCGACCTCGCTGCCAGTTTTGTAACGTCCGGATGTCAGGGCGGATCCGTGCGCGTGATATCGTCCGGGACGCCGGGGCGGGAGATTATCGGCCCGAATCGGCCCGAAAGAAAGCCGCCGGCCGTCAGACGGCGTCCGACTTGCTGGTGAAGGTGAACTCCCTCGACTTGATCGCCGGCACGACCATGCGGCCGGCGGGGACGGCGTGGGTCATGCCCTCCGCGTTCTGCAGCATCACGACGGGGCTCTCGTTGAAGCGCAGGTTCGTCACCGGGCCGGCCATCCTCCCCTTGTCGATCAGGAAGAGGCCGTCGCGGGTCAGCCCGGTGAGCTGGCAGGTCTGCGGGTTGACGGTGCGGATGTACCAGAAGCGCGTGATCAGGAGCCCGCGCCCGGTCGATGCGATGAGGTCGTCGAGCGACGCGGTCCCGCCGGACAGAACGAGACTCGCCGGGATCGGGGTCGGCTCGACCCCGGTCACCCGCGCCCAGTAACGATCCGCGACCAGGGTCTTCAGGACCCCTTGGTCGATCCAGGTGACCTTGCGGTTTGGCAGACCGTCGGTGCTCCCGCCGCCCGGTCCGCCACCCGGGTTCCATGGCGTCGCGGGCACCCGTGGGTCGAACGGATCGCTGCGCAGCGTCACCGATTCGTTCGCCACCTTCTCGCCGACGCGGCTGCCTCCCCCCGGCTTCGAGAAGACGCTCCGACCCTCGTCGGCGGCGCGCCGCGAGAGCGCGCCGAACTGCAGCGTTATCAGGAGGGCGGCGACCGCGGCCGGCTCGAGGACGACGGTGTAATCGCCGGCTGGCACGTCCCGCGGCGAGGCCGAGGCGATCCCCTTTTCGGCGGCGTGCCGGGCCAGCGACTTCGCGTCCACCTCGGAGAATCGGGGCGAGTAGCCGGAGGCCCAGCCCGACCCGGTGCCGCCGGAGGTGCGCATGGTGACAGACAGTTCGGTGTCGGTTGCCGGGTGGTAGCCGAAGTTCCCCTTGCTGTTGCCAATGGCCCGGTGCGCCGCGCCGGTCTCGTAGAACCCGGCGGCCACGAGCTCCTTGCGGCGCGCCAGCGCCAGGATCGATCGGATGCCGGGGGCGCGCTCGGCGGCGCGCGCGCGGGCGCTCTCGTCGTCGTACTTCTGGAGGGCGGGGTAGGTTTGCGGGGGAAGCGGCTCGACCCACTCGGGGTCGACCGGCATGAGGTCCCGCATTCCGGCGGCCCGTGCGATCGCCGCTTTCAAGCCGTCGTCGGAGAGGTCATTGGTGCTGACCGTGCCGCTGCGGCCCTCCCGGGCCGTCGTCACGACGAGACCGGCGTCTTCCGCAAAACCCGAGGTGGTGATCTCGTTGCGCGCGAAACGCGTGTGCGAGGAGGTGCGCGCCGTGAGCTCGACCTGCCAGTCGCCGCTTCCGGCGAGAGACAGGACGCGCTCGATCGTCTGCCGTGCCCGGTCGCGGTCCCAGCCCATCGATCGCGGCCTTTACTCGGTCCGGATGACCGTGATGCCGCGGAAGCGGGCGGCGGGGCAGCCGTGGCTCATGGCGTTGATCTGGCCCGGTTCCCCCTTGCCGTCGCGGTTCAGCCCGACATTGCGCCAGGTCGACTGGTCGCCGAGCGCGTCGCACGCCTGCCAGAAATCGGGCGTCCGACTCTGGTACGCGACGTCCGCCACCATCGCGCCGACCTTGCCACCCTTGATGTCCCAGAACGCGTCGCCGCCGAACTGAAAGTTGTAGCGCTGCTGGTCGATCGAGTACGAGCCGCGCCCCTCGATCAGAAGACCGTCGTCCACTCCGGACACCAGATCGTCGAGGGAGCGCGGTGTCGCCGCGGCCGCCAGCCAGATGTTCGGCATTCGCTGGAACGGCACCGAGGCGTAAGAGTCGGCGTAACTGCAGGCCATCGACTCCTCCTGCCCGATCCAGTGCGCCTGCTCGCGGGTCGTCTGGTAGCCGACGAAGACGCCGTTCTTGAGAATCGGGAAGCGCTTCGTCTTCACACCGTCGTCGTCATAGCCGCATGTCGACAGAGCCTGCGGCATGACCCGATCGCCGAAGACATTGACGATCTCCGAGCCGACGCGGTACGTGCCGAGCCGGTCCGGGGTCAGGAATGACGTGCCGGCGAAGTTCGCCTCGTACCCCATCGCGCGGTCGAGCTCGGTCGAGTGCCCGATCGACTCGTGGATGGTCAGACCGAGGTGCGTCGGCAGCAGGACGAGGTCCTTCGCACCGGGCGCGACCGAGGACGCCTTCAGGTGATTGACCGACTCCTCGCCGACGCGGCGGGCGTTCTCAACCAGGCCCGCCTTGAGGACGAACTCGTAGCCGCCGCACACGGCGTCCGGGCGGTAGGTGCGCGTCTTCGTCTTGCGGGCCTTGAGATCACGCGCGGTCGCCGTGAACTCGGGCGCGACCTGGACGATCCTCTGGCGGATGACACTGCCATCGGTGGAGGCGAAGAAGCGCTCCTCGAGGCGCTGCTCCAGGAAACCCGTGACGGAGAACACGCCGGACACTTTGCGCGCCTCCTCGCTGGCCTGCTGCAACAGGGCGATCTTCTCGGCGACACCGACATCGAAGGGGTCCGTCTCGAGAGGCGTGCGGTAGGTGTCCTTTGCTGGCGCGACCGCGGCGAGCCGCACCGGCTCGCCGCGCAGCTTGGCGTGCGCCCGGGCGATGCCCACCGCTTCCGCCGCCATTCGGGCGATGGTCTCCTTGTCGACGCTCGAACCGGCGGCGAAGCCCCACGCGCCGCCGTGGATGACGCGGACGCCGAAGCCGAAGCTCTCCTCGTCGCTGACCGAAGGAACGTGGTGGACGGCGCCCGTCGTCCAGTCGGGGGTGGACCGCAGCAGGACGCTCTGTGTGCGGTAGCGGTTGATGCGGATATCGGCGTACGTGGCGCCCAGGGAGCGCGCCTTGTCGAGCGCCACCGCCCCGAACCCCTCGAATCGATCGGCTGGCACCGCGCCGTCGGCGCTCCGTGTCACGAAGGCGCCTGGAACCATCTCGATCGCGGCAAGCGCAAGGGCGGAGGCCCCGCAGGACCTGAGAAAGTCCCTGCGGCTCCCCCTCGGAGCCGACTCCTGGAGCCCGGCGGCAGCGTACGGACACTTCCCCCGCTGCCGGGCCATCCGCGACCCCAGGAGCCGGATGACATGGACACTAGCGTCGGGATCTGCGTCCCCGCCTGCGGCCGCGCATCGGCGGGCGCCCTCTGCGTCCACGCCTCCGCCCCGCGGCGGCCCGGCGGCCCGCCCCGGCGCGACGACCGCGCAGCGACGAGATCTTCCGGAGCCTCCGCTCCAGCTTCCTCAACTGGCTGTCCACCTTCCGGAGGCGAGGGCCGACCGTCGATTTCAATGTCCTGGCGATGACCGCTTCCAGCGCACCCGCGACATCAGGAGTTCGAGCCATGTTCCTCCCTCATGAGTCCGCACCTCCAGCGGTGCAGATTAAAGCGCGCGAAGCCTATCACCGGTTTCCGCGGGAGTCCACACGATCCCGCGAAAAATGATCACGAATTGCGCCGGGGACGATCGCCGCGGCGGAGCGCCTGGACGGCGGACTTCTGCTCGCGCCCGATCACCGCGGCGCTCGAAAAAAAGCGCCGGATCAGGTCCGTATATCCGACACGCGCCGCCTGCGCCCCCGGCTCGATGAGGTTTTTCGCGGCCGCATAATCGTCGAGAGCGTACGGCCGCTCGAGCGGCACGTTGACGCGCGTGTACTGCTCCGGCCCGAGCAGCCGCCGCGCGATTTCGTGCGCAATCCGCGCCTGCGCGATCATCATGTGCTCGATCGCCGCCGTCCGCCAGAACCACACACCCATGCGTCGCGCCTTCTCGTACGGAATGCGCTCCGCGCGCTCGCCGGCGCCCACGGACAGGATTCGGATGCGCTCGAGAGGCTGGCGGAAGTAGCGCACCGCCTCGGTCAGCCCGATGAGAGCCGGGTTGTTGGCGAACAGGCCGCCGTCGACGTGACTGTCTCCCTCGAGGACCTGCGTGCCCGGAAAGAAGATCGGCGCGGCGCACGTCGCCAGCGCGACCTTCCAGGCGGGCTCATCGCCCGCAGGAGCGAGGTCGGGCGCGTGGTCGTCCTTCCAGATGCGCGGGTAGGAATTCTCCAGCTCGTAGCTGGTGATGCACACCGGCGTGAGGGCGTCGTCCAGGGTCTTCGATCCGAAATAACCGCGCAGCGCGCCGGCGAGAATTCGGTTGTCATACTTGGGCCGCAAAAGCATTCCGAGCCGGCGCGGCCGGCTGAAAATCACCGGGCCCTTGTCCAGAAAGAGATCGAAAACGGTCTGGGCCGGCGCACCGTACGCCAGGGCGAGGGCGATCACGCCGCCCATGGAGGTTCCGACCAGGAGATCGAAATGCTGGCCGATCCGGCCGCCGCCGAGCTCCTCGAGCGTCGCGAGGAACGAGGCAGTGAACAGCCCGCGGATTCCGCCACCGTCGAGGGCCAGGATGCGGAACGCGGGCGGGCCTTCCGCCGCCGTGTCGTCCCTGAAACGCAGCGCCGTTCCGTACATGATCGCTCCCGTCGGCGCCGGGCCGCGCCCGGGGCTGGTCAGGCCAGACTCAGATCGCGAACCTATCCGGCGTCCATTCGAGACCGATTTCGGAAGGCGGGGCCATGTAACCCGCGAGCGCCGAGGCGGCCACGACCGCTGGGCTGGCGAGGTAGCCCTCGCCGCCGACGCCCATGCGGTTCTGCCAGTTGCGGTTGAACGAGGTGATGGCGCGCTCGCCCGGCTTCAGCGCGTCCTCTCCCTGGCCGAAGCACGGGCCGCACCAGGACCGCCGGATCGTGCCGCCGGCGCCGCGAAACACCGCGGCGATCGACTCGCCGCCGAGACGGGGATCGGGCCGTTCGATCTGCCCGCCCACCGTGCCGCTGCCGGGGAAGATCACCAGGCGCACGCCCTCCGCCACGCGGAGCGTTCCGGCCGCGCGGGCGGCGCGGATGACCAGCGCGGCGCCCAACAGGTCGTCGTACGAGCCATTGGTGCAGGAACCGATGAGAGCCTTGTCGAAGGTCAGCCGTTCCCGCGCCACCTCCGCGGCCGGATGGGCGTTGCCCGGGCTGAACGGCCGCGCGATCATCGGCACCACCGAGGTCAGGTCGAGCGCCTCGTCGACGTCGAAGCGCGCCGCGGCGCCCGAAGCGAGTCGCGGATACGGCAGCGGAATGCCCCGGGCGCGGTACCAGGCGTCCGTGATCTCGTCCTGGGCGAACAGGCCGTTCTGCGCCTCGCCCTCGGCCATCATGTTGGCAATGGTATTGCGGTGGGGCATCGGCAGCTGGCGATCGCGATCGACGAACTCGACCGACATCCCCGACGATTGCGCCGTCCCCCAGCGACGCAGCAGCTCCAGGACGATGTCCTTGCCGGTCACCCAGGGCTGCAGCGCTCCGGTGAAGGCGACGCGGCGCTGCCGCGCCAGCGTGAAATAGATGGAGCCGGTGGCCCAGCCGAAACCGAGCGTGGTTGAGCCGATGCCGACACCCACGGCACCGTACGCGCCGTACGCCCGGCTGTGGGAGTCGGCGCCCGGGTAGAACCCGCCCGGCACAATCAGGCCCTGCTCCGGGAAATAGAAATGAAAGATGCCGTCGCCCGGCGCGGCGTACTGGGGTTTGCCGATGGCGTGCTGGCGCGCGAACTCCCGCGAGATCGACGTCTGCCGCTCGTCTTCCTCCTTGCCGGTGAACACGAAATGGTCGCTGGCGATCGCGGCCTGCCGGGGTTCGATGGTGTCGCCGCCGGTGATCTGATTAAAGGTGTGGATGGCGAATGGCGCCGTGCCGTCGGAGGCCGGCAGCAGATCGGCCCAGACGCGCAGCGTCGCCCCCGGCCGGACCGCGGCGTGCCTGTCCACGCGGTGGGCGAAGACGATCTGCTCGGTGAGCGTCATCGAGCGCGCCTGCTGCGGATCGGGGAACTCGACGCGCGGCTCGCCTTCGATCGATTCGAGGAGCTCGCGCCGCCCGACCGCCAGAATGCCGCCCGCGCGCCGGATCTCCTCCTCCTTTTCGGTAAGAGGGATCGGCCGGTAGCGTTTCCCTTGGGTCAGGTTGGCGAGTTCGCGCGACCCCGCGTCGAGGGTGAATTCGTCGCCGTCCCGCGCGTCGGCCACGGCCTCGGGCGACTGAACCACGTGCAGCCCCAGATTGATGGCATTCCGGCGAAAGATGTCGCCCATGTTCGCGCCGCACACGATCACCATCTCGAGGCCCGCCTCCTCGGCGACGCCCTTCAGCCCCGCGGGCGACATTTCCCGCGACGACCCGATGGCGAAGCGGTCGCCGGCGATCAGAAAGTTGCCGCCGGCGTGCACACGCCGGCGGAAATCGGGCATCAGATAGCGGAACGCGCCGGTCTTCCAGCGCTCGTCGAGCGTCGCGAGGCTCTCCGAGACGCAATCGGAGGACGGCGTGATCTGGTCAGTATCGATGGCGTCGAGCTTCGCCCCGGGGCGCTTCGGGTCCCAGAAGATGAGGGCCTTCCCCCGGACCAGTCGCGACCCGTCCGGCGCGGCGCCAACGGCCGAGCGCGCGGCCCGCGCCGCGATCGTGTCGCGCGTCACGCCGGGCTTCAGCCGGACGGACTTGATGGGCGTCGTCATCCAGGCACCGCTTTCATGATAACCCACGGCGCCGGAGAGCGGCGGCTCGACGCATCAGGTCGGGCCGACCCGACCTTACGCGTCGAACCCGGTGACGGCACCGTCGCTGGCCGAGGAGACCAGACGGACGTATTTCGCGAAGACGCCGCGCGGGTAGCGCGGGGCGGGCGGCGCCCAGCTCCGCAGGCGGGAACGGATCTCCACGTCCGAAATCTCGACGTCCAGCCGGCGCGCTTCGACGTCGAAGACGATCGCGTCGCCCTCGCGCAGCGCCGCGATTGGACCGCCGCGCGCCGCCTCGGGGGCCACGTGGCCCGCCATCAGTCCGTGGGTCGCGCCGGAGAATCGGCCGTCGGTGAGGAGCGCCACCCGATCGCCCAGCCCCTGGCCGACGAGCGCGGCCGTGACGGCGAGCATCTCCCGCATGCCGGGGCCGCCTCTCGGGCCTTCGTAGCGGATCACGACGACGTCCCCCGGCGCGATCCGCCCCGCCTGGACGGCGGCGAAGGCGTCCTCCTCGCGGTCGAAGACGCGCGCCGGCCCGCGCTGGCGCAGCCTCGTGTGCCCCGCGGTCTTCACGACGCAGCCCTCGGGGGCGACGTTCCCCTTCAGGATCACCAGACCGCCCGTCTTCTGGATCGGGTTCGACAGGGGACGGATGACCTGCTGACCGGCCACCTCGCGCGCTTCCCCGGCCTCGTCCCCGATCGTCCGGCCGGTCACCGTCAGCTCACCGGGACGCAGCAGCCCCGCTTCGATCAGACGCCGCGCCAGGACGCGCGTGCCGCCGGCGCGCTGCATGTCGGTGGCGACGAAGCGTCCTCCCGGTTTCAGGTCGGCGAGGATCGGCGTCCTGCCGCTGATGCGGTCGAAATCGTCGAGGTGGAGCGGCACGCCGCTCTCGCGCGCCAGCGCCAGGAGGTGCAGCACGCCGTTGGTCGAGCCCCCGGTCGAGGCGACCGAGGCGATGGCGTTCTCGAAGGCGCCGCGGGTGAGGATTCGGCCGGGTCTCCGATCGGATGCCAGCGCCTGCATGACCAGACGGCCCGCCGCGCGCGCCACCTCCGGGCGCCCCGGATCCGTCGCGGGCACACCGGCGCTGCCCATCGGGGAGATGCCGAGGAACTCCAGGGCGGTCGCCATGGTGTTGGCGGTGAACTGCCCGCCGCAGGCGCCGGCGCCGGGGCAGGCGTGATCCTCCAGATCGTGGAGATCCTGGAGGGTCATTTTCCCCGAGGCATGCGCCCCCACCGCCTCGAACACGTCCTGGATCGTCACGTCCCGCCCGCGGAACGACCCCGGAGCGATCGAACCGCCATAGAGGACGAGGGACGGGAGGTCGAGTCGCGCCAGCGCCATGGCCGCGCCGGGGATCGTCTTGTCGCAGCCCGCGAGCGCCACCACCGCGTCGAACAGGTGACCGTGGGACACGAGCTCGATCGAGTCGGCCACGACCTCGCGGCTGATCAGGGAGGCCTTCATCCCTTCCGTGCCCATGCTGATGCCGTCGGACACGGCGATGGTGTTGAACTCGATCGGCGTCCCGCCCGCCGCGCGCACCCCCTCCTTCACGTGCTCCGCCATCTTGCGCAGGTGCACGTTGCACGGCATCACCTCGATCCAGGTGTTCGCCACGCCCACCAGCGGCCGCGACAGATCCTCGTCGCTGAACCCGACGGCCTTGAGCATGGCGCGCGCCGGCGCTCGGTCCGCCCCCCGGAGAAGGGCCGCCGAGCGGCGTGGTGCGGGCTGCATGGTCACGCAGGCCTCCTGAGGCGCTCATTGTAGCCGCTCGCGGCGCGGCGTGAAAGCCGGCCGGCGGCCGGGAGGCGGAGAGCCGCGCGCCCTATAATGAGGTCCTGGAACGGAGGCCGCCATGGAGAAGAGAAGAGAGATCCCCTACCTCGTCCGCCCGACCACGGCCGTCCTGACGCGCGGCTTCGACCCGCGCCTGTCGGTCGGCTCAGCCAGGCCCGCGGTGTTCCGCTCCTCCACCTACGTGTTCAACAGTCCCGAATCGGCCGAACGCGCGTTCGCCATCGCCCTGGGGAAGACGCGCCCGGAGAAAGGCGAGAACGTCGACCTGATCTACGCGCGCCTGTCCCATCCCAACGCGGAGATCCTCGAGGACCAGATCGTCCCTCTCGAGAAGGGAGCCAGGGCGGCCGCCGTGTTCAACTCCGGCATGGCGGCGATCTCGACCGTCTGCCTGTCGCTGTGCTCGCCCGGCTGGTGCGTGGTGCACACCGTCCCGGTCTACGGCGGAACGCAGCACCTGTTCGACACGCTGCTGCGCCCGCTCGGGATCCAGACGATCGGCGTGGCGGCCGGGGACGGCGCGGCGCTGGACGCGGCCATCGCCGAGGCCGGCAACCTTGTGCTCGTCTACCTGGAGACGCCGGCGAACCCGACCCTCCGCATGGTCGACATCCGCCGGGCGGTCGCGGCGGCGCGCCGCCACCCCGACGCCCCGCTGGTCGCGGTCGTCAACACCTTCATGGGACCCGCCTTCCAGCACCCGCTGGCGCTGGACGCCGACCTGGTGATCTACTCGGGAACGAAGTACCTGAACGGCTTCAGCGACCTTCTCGCCGGCGTCGTCCTGTCGCGCGACGAGGAGCTGATCACGCACCTGCGCGGCACCCGCGCCATCCTCGGAAACATCCTGCAACCGGACGAGTGCTGGCTGCTGGACAGCCGCCTGCCCACGGTGATGCTGCGAATGAACCGGCAGAGCAAGAACGCCCAGCGGATCGCCGAGAGCCTGGCGCAGCACCCTGCGGTCCGCCGCGTGCTTTACCCGTCCCTGCTCACCGAGCCCGATCAGATCCGGATCCGCGACGCCCAGTGTGACTTTCCCGGGGCGATCATGACGCTCGACCTGCGCGGCGGGAAGAAGGCCGCCTTCTCTTTCCTGCGCTCGCTGCGCATCCTGCGCGACGCCGTCAGTCTCGGCGGCGTGGAGTCGCTCGCCTGCCACCCGCGCACCACCACCCATTCGGAGCTGTCGCCGGAGG
>DAISWT010000027.1:0-6638 GCA_036826235.1 Acidobacteriota bacterium
GGTCGCACTCGCCGCGCTGTTGGCGGCGCTGCCGCTCGCTGCGGCAGCGCAGTCCGGACGCTAGGGTCCCGTCCCGAATCCCCTAGCCCGCGGCACGCGCGGCCGACTCGTCCGCCGGGGCGGCTGAGTCGAGGGCCCGGGCGCCCGCGTACCCGCAACTGCGCGCCAGCAACCGGCGCCGCACGTGGTCGTAGAGACCCGCGCAGTAGGCCCCCTGCCACACCCCGCCGTCCCGGCGCGCCACGTCGATCAGGAACAGCTCTCCCGCGCCGCACTCCGGGCAGCGCGGCGGCTCCGCGTCACGCGGCAGGGTGCCGACCCGCAGCGAACGGTCCATCATCGCCTCTCCTGCAGTGAATGATGCAGATCTACGTTCGCCGGGTTGGAGAGTCAAGACAGAGTTTCCCCGCGCCCGCCACGGCGTCTCGGGGACGCCGGGTGCGCGGCGCCGCGTCCAGGGACCTGCGGGGCGACATCGTGCGAATGGCCCGGCGGGACAGAACTGCGCCGGACCCGCGCCGGGATCGCGCGATCAGGCGGTCAGTTCGGCCAGGATGTCGATCGCCCCGCGCACCTCGTCGTCGGTGTTGAAGAAGAGCGCGCCGAAGCGCAGGCCGACGCCCGGGCGCCAGTCGACCGGGACCAGCCGCCGGCGCAGACGGTCCGCCACCTCTCGCGGGCGATCGACGCCGATCATGACGGCGCCGCCGCTATTTCGAGCGCCCGCCGCGCGGCGCCGGCCCGAGACTGTGGCCGAGCAGGTGGATGCCGTTCCGGAGAGCGGGGAATTCCTGCCGCAGGCGATGGGGCGGCAGGGACATGCTGGACGGACGGGCCGGCCCCGAGGCCGGCCCGCCTTCTCCCGGGCCGATCAGCAGGCGGTCTGCTGGCACTCGCCTCCGGCGAACCGGCAGTTGTAACCCCGAAGCTTGGAGCAGTGCCCCAACCTGTTGCATCCGGTGTTCCCGCAGGTGGACGCCGCGTAGGCCGCGCCCACGGTCAGCCCGGACAGGGACGACGCGTAGGGCGTTCTCGCGGAGCCAGGAGACCAGGAGACCACGGCCGCGATCAAACCGGCGACGACGACGATGGCCACGAATCTGAGTGCCAGCTTCACGGGAATGCGCATCGCATCACCCTCCTTGGGTTGAGAGAGCAGGCGCGTCCGGGATCGTCCTGGACACGCCCGACCCCGCTCATTTATCACGATCGAACTCGGCATGCAATGACCCCGTCGTCATCGGGCTCGCCGACGCCCGATTCGTTCATCGGATCCGGCCGATCCGCAAGACGAGGCCGACCTCGTTTCGTGTCGGCGATCGGAATCCGAAATCGCGATCGACGAACAGCCCGAGCTGGACCGTCTCGCCGAGCCAGACTCCGAGGTCCAGCCCACCCGCCACCACACCGTCCACTCCCTTGTCCGGGCTGCGCCCTCGACCTTCGATCCCGAGCGCGAAACGGGGCGCGAGACGCACCGGCCCCGCCTTCACCAGGGTCGCGCGATAACTGAACCCCGCGCGTACGACCTTCTGCCGGCCGCCGGTCTCCGTCGAAGCCCAGAGTCCGCCGCCCATGTCGGCCTCGGCCTCGTCGAAGATCTCTCTCGCCACGCAGATCCCCCGCAGACGCGAGCCGTCCCCGTCGATCGACCGGGTGACGGCGGCGCTCCAGAAACTCACGGTCTCCGCAGGGCCCCAGATGCGCCGCGTCTTCCGTTCCTCGGGAGTCCCCGGGGCGGCCGCCGCGGTCGATGCGCCGGACAGGCAGAACGCCACCAGGGCGGCCGTCAGCGCGCGCCGGGTCGCCATGGCTCGCTTGTGTCAGGATCGGGCGTGCGCTGGAAGATTGGTGGACGGCAAGGGGATCGAACCCTCGACCTCCGCGTTGCGAACGCGGCGCTCTCCCAGCTGAGCTAGCCGCCCACTCTCCGGACCCCGACGGTGTGATGAAACCTGGTTGGTGGGCCGTGCTGGATTTGAACCAGCGACTTCTACCGTGTGAGGATAGCACTCTCCCGCTGAGTTAACGGCCCGTACAAGCCGGCGATTATAACATCTCAAATGCGGTAGGCCTCCAGGACCTGGTCGGCGACGGGCGGGACCAGCAGCACCTCCTCGCGGCCGTCGCGCCGGGCCGCAACTTCCACGAGCGGCTCGCCGCG
The DNA here is from genome assembly GCA_036826235.1 of Acidobacteriota bacterium. Lineage (GTDB taxonomy): Bacteria > Acidobacteriota > Polarisedimenticolia > Gp22-AA2 > Gp22-AA2 > Gp22-AA3. The sequence goes on from DAISWT010000027.1 coordinate 2,165, forward strand.
CCGGTCGGAGTAGCGCGCGGTGATCGAGGCGATGAGCATCTTGAGGTTGTCGTCCGGCTCCCCCTCCACCACGGTGATGGGGCTGCCGCAGCGCAGCGCCTCGAAGCGCCAGCCGGGCAGATCGAAGCGCTGCAGGAACTGGTTCTCACTCTCGTCGCGCGCCACGATGATCTTGACGCCGGGCGCCAGCCGGAAGTGCCTGCCGACCTTCAGCAGGATCATCTCCTCGCGGCGGATCCGCTCGGGGTCCGTGTGCAGGCGCTTGTCGTGGAAGCGGCGGGCGAAGTTCTCATCCGCCAGGTAGCAGCAGCCGCCCGCGGGCTGCGGGTAGTCGCGGATGCCCCACGTGTCGCTCCGGGTCATCTGCTCCTTGCGCGAGCGTCCGGAGATGCCGAGGAGCCCGTCGCGATTCACCCAACCGAGCCGCTCCGGGATGGTCGGCGGCAGGTGCTTGGCCGAAAGAGGCCGCAAAAGGTAGCCCTCGATGCCGCACTCCTTCTCGATGAGACGCAGGGCCTGCATGTGCTGCGACATCGGCCGCTGTCCCAGTACCTCCCCGGTGAACACGAAATGCCCTTCATGCTCGCGCATGTACTCGGCGGCCCCGTGAATCATGAAGATGCGGCAGTCGATGCAGGGGTTGGCGCGCTTGCCGTAGCCGTGCTTCGGATTGAGGACCATCTTGAGATACGCTTCGCCGGCGTCCAGAACCTCGATCGGAATGCCGAGGTCGGCCCCGGCGCGCAGGCCTTCGTTGCGCATCCGCTTCGGGTCCTCGTCGGGGCGCGCCATCGCGCGCCGGTGGTCGTTCATGCAGAAGCCGGTCGAGTAGTGCAGCCCCACCACGTCGATCCCCTGCTCGAGAAGCACCTTCGCCGCGAGGGTGCTGTCGAGCCCTCCCGAGAGCAGCCCGATCGCACGGATCGCGCCCCCCGACCCTGCGGCTCGTTCGCTCATGGAGTCTTCTCCCTGCGGCGGTTCTTCTTGACGAACAGGCGGTGCTCGCGTCCGTTCTGCGCGTGACCCAGGTACTCGTGGCCGGCCGAGCGGCACCAGGCCGGCATGTCGACGAGAATCACGCGGTCGTCCGATACGACCTCCAGGATCCGGCCCGCCGCCATGGCCCTGATCCTCTCGGCGGTCCTGATGATCGGCACGGGACAGTAGAGGCCGACCGCATCGAGCACCTCGTCGGGGCGAACGGGGACATTCATCTCATGCTCCACCCGCGGATCCCGGATCCACCGCGAGGTGACGTCGGTCCGCAGAGACGGCATCTTAGCAGAGCGCTCGGCGTCCGGGCAACGCACCGCTACCGCGTCCCGAGCAGGTGCCGGGACCCTTCGACCGTCGCCTGATAGACGAAGACCCGCGGGCCATCCGCCGCCGCATCCAGCCCCAGGAGATCGTCCTCGAAGTCCGCCTTCAGCTCGACCGCCAGATCCCCCCCGTTCGGGACCAGGAGGCGGAACGTTCCGACCGGGTCGTGCCGCGGAGTGATTTCCACAAACGTGTACCGATGGCGCAGCGCATCTCCCCTTCCGGGCACCCGGAACCCCGAGCGCGAGGTGAAGACGTAGCTGATTCGGTCCGTGGGTATCGGGGCCTTGAGCTCCGTGGTGACGACCGTCTCCTCGCCTTCGTCTCCGGGCACCGCACCGGCCTCGAAGCCGACGCGCTCGGTGGGAAACGGAACATCGAGGCGATCCGTCGTCGCGTCCGGGTCCAGGGTGCGGAGGCCCGGGGCCCCAAGCCGGACCCCGCGCAATGTGTCCAGGGAACGGACCATGGCGGTCGCGCGACGACCCTGTACGTCGACCCGCTGGCGCACGCGGACCACCTGGCGGTGGCGGTAATCGTACGCGGCGAGGACCGCGTTTGCGCCGGCCAGCGCGACGGACACGATGAGCGCCGCGAGACCGAGGCGTCGCCCGGAGAGCCACCACCAGAACCGGCTGTGCAGGCAGTCCTGAAATGAAGCGACATGAGCGACGTACAGAACGAACGGCATCGCCAGCAAGAAGACGGCGCCGAACAGAATCGGCGCCGGCGGGGACACACCTCCGAGCTCGATCAGCGTGCGGTAATCCTCGGGCGTGAGGAGCGTCGTCAGCGGCACGGCCGCGGAAAGACCCAGGGCCAGCTTCCTGCCGGTGCTTTCGACAAACAGGGACGCGAGAAACATCGCCACGGGCCAGGCCATGAACACCGCGAGCTCGGGCCACCCCGCCCGGAGGGCCGCCACGACGCACAGCACCGGCACGAGGAAGGCCGCCGCCAGGTACGGTCCAGGTTCGACGGTCGGCTTGATGCGCCGGAACAGCTTGAGGCCCAGCCAGCCGGTCAGGAATGTCCACGCCCCCCCCTGGGCGAGATGCAGCCCCTGGTGCGCCATCCATGGGTAACGGACGTGGTGCAGACGCTCCATCAGGGTCTCCGAGAGGAACATGCCCGCAAGACCCAGGGCGGTCGCGGCGGAGGCAACGATGATCACCCGGATCGTCTCGGCGATGGCACGGGGGCGCGCGACGACCCGCACGCGCTTCAGGACCAGGAGGCAGAAACCCAGAAGCGCCGCGCACGACACGAACGTGAGGGCGGTCGAGGGCACGAGGATACCCCTGCCGAACAGGGTCAGGGGCAGGTAGTGCGGGTCGTCCCCCGGATCGAGCGGCGCCTGCTCCAGAGTGTTCAGGATGTCGTCGACGACCCGGACGGCGCGCTCGAGCGCCGTCTCGCGCACGCCGCTGACGGCGTCTTCGGTCGTGTGATAGCTCCAGGCGGGATAGGTCCCGCTGAGCAGGAACGCCGGCACTTTCCGTTCGAGGAACGGCTCGTGGTCCGAGGAGTAGGGCAGACTCAGGAAACGCGGCGCGATGCTCCACAACGGCCGCGCCGCCACCCCTTCGACGCCGGTATCCCGGGTGGCCCGCAGCAGCAGCTGCTGCGCCCAAAGAGCGGGCGGTCTCGGCACCGGAGCGACCAAGAGCTCGCCGCGACCGACCAGCTCGAGCGCAATCACCGCCCGCACGGGAGCGAGATCGGCCTGCGCGACGAACTCGCGCGAACCCAGGAGTCCTTCCTCCTCCGCGCAGAACGAAATGAACTCGTACGTCAACCGGTGGGGACGGCCCGCGGCCCGGCGCGCGACCTCGAGCAGGACGGCGACGCCGGAGGCGTCGTCATTGGCGCCGGGGACCGCGGCGTTCCGCGAATCGTGATGGGCGGCGACGATCACCGTGTCGGGGGACGATCCCTCCAGCCGGCCGATGACGTTCCTCGAGTTGACCGAGCGCTCTCCTTCGCCGTACGGCACGACGGAGACGTCCTGCACGGTCACCGACAGGCCCGCCGATTCCATCTCGCCGCGCACGTAATCGGCGGCGCGCCGGTCGGCCTCCGTCCCGGTCTTGCGGGGGCCGATGGTTCCGGCGAGCATCAGGACGTGACGCAGCGCGCCACCCGGCACGCCGGCGGCGGACGTTCCGGCGCGCGCGGGCGGCGCGAGCGTGATCGCAAGCAGCGCCGCAAGTACAAGCGCGCGGGGGGGATACGTCGGGAGACTCGTTTCTTGACTCACCGGCGGGCGTAGATTAGCATAAGGTTTCACGCGCGGAGATCGGCCGCGTTCAGCACATCATCCGATGCCATCACCGCCATGTTTCCCGCGCACGGCCGCCCTCGGCGCGGCGCTCGTTATCCTGTGCGCCGGCCTGGCGCCTCCGCCCGCGAGCGCGAACGGCCGCCCCGCACCGGCGTCGACCGCTGCGGAACCCGCCCACGACGATTATCTGCCCGGGCTCCATGCCGCGATCGAGTCCGCGTTCGCCCGCTGCGATCCGTCGCCCCTCAAGACCGCGTTCTCGCCCCGCGTCAAGACTTACTTGGCATCACCCGTGTTCGAGATTCCCGCCGGGTACTACGGCGCCGACCAGGTGCTCCTGATGCTCCGCCGGTGGTTCGCCGGCCGCACCACGATGCGCTTCCGTCTCGACCCGCTGGAGAGCGCCGCCCGGGCGGACGGCCGCCACATCGTGGCGGCCCGCTGGCAGTACCGGGAAGAAGGCTCGTCGCGCTCGAATGTGCGCCTTCAGTTCACCCTCGCCCCGGAAGGTCCCGTCTGGTACATCCGCGAGATTCGCGAGCAGAAGTGATTCGGTGACCGGCGCCCTCCTGCTTGTTCTCGAAGGGCTGGTCCTGTGCATCTACGGCTGCGACGTGGCGCATGGATTCGCGCTGCTGTCGCAACCTGGACGATGGATCCTGATCGTGTGCGCCGCGGCGGGCGGTATCGTGGCGCTCTACGACGCGCCACGGGTCCGCCGGACGGTGCGGCCGGCCCTGCTCACCCTCGCCGCCGCGTCGATTCTGGTCGGCGTGATCGGCGGGCTTGAGGAGCGCGGCGCGCGCCAGATCGAGAAGACCTGGGACGATGGCGCGCGCGATCGACTCGAGGTGCGCGCCCGTGTCATCG
>DAISWT010000027.1:6715-14425 GCA_036826235.1 Acidobacteriota bacterium
GGCCGCCTTCCAGGCGCTGCTCGAGGCGCGGAAAATGAGCCGCCTGCCGCCCGAACGCCAGGGCCTGGCGATTTACCGCGGCGACGCTTCCGTCCTTGCCTGGGAGGGGAACAACACCGACGCCCCCCGCGCTCTTCTGGCCGCGACCTGCCCGGGACCGACGTTCGCCACTGGCGGGGGCGGGGTCTCGCACCGGCTGTACGTCGCGGTGTGCTCCCCGGACGGCCTGCGCTGGGTGGCGGAGTTCGTCCTGGACCCGGCGCTGGATACCGCGGCGCGTGACGCGGCCGCGACGCGCCTGGAATTCCTGCCGCATTGGGGGGAGGTGCGGCCGGCTCTCGTACGCTTCCGGGAGGACACGGGCGAACAGGATGAGCTGGCCCGGCTCTTCCAGAAACAGGGGGACCGGCACTGGGGCGTCGGCGGAGGCGACGGCGGCGTGACCCTCGCCTTTCCCCTGCGGGCGCCCTCGGGCGAGCGCCTCGCGATCGTGAGTCTGAGGGACCGGCGGACGACGCAGGAGGTCGGGGAGCACAGGCGAGTCTTTCGGCTGGTCGCGGGATGGGCGCTCGCGCTCGCATCCCTCATCGCCTGTCTCCTGCCCTTGCGCGCGAAGGCCGGTCTTCCGACGGCTCGCGGCGCGCTCCTGGGGAGCGCAGCAATCTGGTCGGTGCGCTGGTCCCTGCTGGTCTTCGCCGATCCGTCCGCCCTCCCCCATTGGTCGATCTACGACATCTCCATCTATGGTTCGTCCGCCATGGGCGGCCTCCTGCGTTCCCCCGCCGACTTTCTGATGACGTCGGCGGCTCTTTGCGCGCAGGTGTGGATCCTGCATCTGGCGCTGGCGGGCTTCGACGGCGGGGCCCGGGTGCTCCGGCGCCGGCGGATCCACCACGGTGCCCTGGTATCCACCCTGGCCTTGCTGGCGGGGGCGGGCGCCGCCCTGCACGCGCTCCTCGACCGCCTGGTCCTGGACGTCCGGCTCGATGTGAGCCGCGTCGAGACCGGAACGCTCGCCTCCCCGCGGCTGGCCATCCAGGCCGCGCTCTTCTTGCTGGTGCTGGCGCTCGGTCTCATGCTGCGGGGACTCCTCGACCTGGCGCTGCGTCACGGTTCCACCCCGAACGACGGCCGGCTGCTGCGCGCCCTCAGGGGTGCCGGCTCAAGCGGGATTCCGCTCGCTCTGCGGACCACGCTCTCAATCCTTTTCCTCACGATTGCCTACGCTCCGATCCTGCACCATTCCTACGACCGAATGCGCCGCCGCTTCTTCGCGGATGAGCTGCAGCCGCTCGTGTTGGAGCAGAAACAGATGCGCCGGCAGGCCCTGCGGGACGCGCTGCAGGCGGCGCGCGATCCCGATTTTGCCGCCGTGGCCGCGCTGGCGGTGGAGGCACCCCCGGGTTCGGGCGCCGCGGCGTATCGCTTGTGGCGAGCGACGCCGGTCGCCGAACGGGGCCTGGCCTCGTCACTGCGCATCTTCGACAAGAATGGCACGATGCTCAGCCGGTTCGCGGTGGACTTTGCTCCGACCCTCGACGCTCCTTATGACGAGGCGGAGGCCGCGGCGACCTCGGGCGTCGTGGAGGGGCCGCCGCATCCCGAGATGATTGTGCGCAAGCCGGTGATCTTCGGGTCGCGCTGGGTCGGGGGCCGTCGCCTGCCGCTCCTGGTGGTGTTCAGTGTCTCGGACGACTACGACAACTTGCCGATCCTCAGCGGCCGCACCGTCGGAACGGGGCTGTTGCGCGCGGCCGCCACGCCACGGAGCAATCCCGAGCTGCTCCGGACCGAGCCTCTCATGGCGGTCTTCTCGTCCACGCACGCCCGTCTGTATGATTCGGGGGGAGAGATCCCGCCGCCGTCGCCCGACGTTCTGGCCGCCCTGGCGTCGCGTGGCAGCGCCTGGACGACCGACACCCTCGGAGGCGGCGAGGCGCACGTGCTCTATTTCCGGGGAGCGCGCGAGATCTTCGCTCTGGCGCACCTGCACCAGAACCGCACCTCGCTCCTGGCCGGTTACCTCCGGCAGGCTCTCCTGAATGGTCTTCTGGCCCTGCTGATCGCCGGGATCGGCAAAGCGGTCCTCTGGGCCGCGCGCCCGGCGGCCCCCCGTCCCGGCACGAGCGCCACCTTCTCGGAGCGGCTGGTGGCGGTCTTCCTTCTGGCGGGGCTCCTGCCGTTGCTGACGCTCGCCTTTTTCGTGACGCGATCGACCGCGCGGGAGATCGATCGGGACATGACGGCCACCGGGCTGGCCTCGCTCCAGGTGGCACGGCGGGTGGCGGAGGACTACCTGACCGTGACGCACCCCGAGGAGGAGGGCTCCCTCGACGACGACGTCGTCTACTGGCTTAGCCGCGTCGTGCGGCAGGACATCAATGTCTATCGCGACGCCCGCCTGATGGCCACGAGCGCCCGGGAGCTATACAGCTCGGGGCTCTTGAATGAGCGCCTGAACGGTGAATCCTACAGGGCGCTTTACCTGGATGGCGAGCCGTTCTGGCTGGCCGAGGACAGGACGGTCGGGCTCGACTCTCTGACGCTGAGCGCGCCGATGCGCATCGACCGCCACGGTACCATCGGGGCCATTTCCATTCCTCTGATCGAGCACCGTCGCGCCGCCGCCCAGAAAGAAGAGGAAGGGCAGGACGCGGTCCTGATCACCACCTGCTTCGCAGTCCTTCTCCTGGGCGTGGTGGGCCACGCGGTGGCGCAGCGTGTGTCGCGACCAGTCACCGACCTGGCGAGCGCCGCGAGGCGCGTGGCGCAGGGCGACTTCGACGTCCGAGTCGACACGACGGCGAGTGACGAGACCGCGCTCCTGGTCGAAGCCTTCAACCGGATGGCGGCCTCCCTGCGGCAGCAGCGTGAGGATCTCAGGCGGCGGACCGACTATATCGAGAAAATCCTCCGCAGCGCCACCATGGGCGTGGTGTCGGTCGACGGCTCCGGCACGGTGATCACCGTCAATCCGGCGGCGCAGAGCCTCCTGGCGGCGGGCGGGCGTGGTCTCGACGCGGGTGAGAATCTCCCTGCCCGTCTCGAGCGCGAGCCGGACTTGGCGCCGCTCCTCGCCGCCCTGCGCCGGGCGAGCGCCGGCCGGACCGAACGCGAGGTCGAGATGGAACTGTCCAGCGCGCCGGGGGCGGCGGGAGCCGCGGTGGCGACGCGCCGGGTGCGCGCGGTGTTCATCCCGTTCGCCCCGGAAGAGGGCAGGCCGCCGGGTCTGATCGTTCTCCTCGAGGACGTCACGGAAATCGTGCGCTCGGGCCGTCTGGCCGCCTGGGCGGAGATGGCGCGGCGCGTGGCCCATGAAATCAAGAACCCGCTGACTCCGATCCAGCTTTCGGTCGAGCATGTCCGCCGGGTCTTCAAGGCGAAGGACGCGCGCTTCGGGCAGGTTCTGTCGGAATGCCTCGACAACATCCAGAAGCAGGTCGAGGTCCTGCGGGCCATCGCGTACGAGTTCTCCGCTTACGCCCGTCTGCCCCAGATCCGCCCGGAGCCGACCGGCGTGGCGGACCTCCTGGACGAGGCGCTCGGGCCCTACGCGACCGGCGCGCCTTCCGGAATCGCCCTGCGGCGCGAGGTGGCGCCGGGTCTTTCGCCCGTCCTGGTCGATCGGATCGTCATGGTGCGGGCGCTGGTCAACCTGATCGAGAACGCCCTGCAGGCCATGCCGGAAGGAGGAACTCTCAGCCTCGCGGCCCGCGGCGCCGAGGGATCGTCCGGGGACAGGCGCATCGCGATCGAAGTGCGCGACACGGGATGCGGCATCCCGGAGTCCCTTCTGCCGCGTCTGTTCGAGCCTTACTTCTCGACCAAGAGCGGTGGTACGGGTCTGGGCCTCGGTCTGGCGCGCCGGGCGATCGAGGAGCACGGCGGCACCATCGTCCTGCGATCGCGCCCGGGTCAGGGCACCCTGGTGACCGTCACTCTGCCGGCTGCTCCCGCCGGCGTCGTCGTCGCGCCGTGAGCCGCCGGCGCGCTCCGGCGGTGGCGGCGGTCCTCATGCTGGTCGCCCAGGCGCTCGCCTGCGAGAAGGAGACGCAACGCGCCGCGCGCAAGGCGTTCCAAGAGATCCTGGCGCGCGACCGTCCCGCCGCCGAGCAGGCGGCCGACCTGGAGACGTTCGTCCAGGACTTCCCGGAGCCGAAGACAAATCCCTACCTGGTGCGCGCCTGCTCCATGCTGGCCGACTATCACGCCCGGGCTGGGAGAGCGGACATCGCCGCCTCCTGGTATGAGCGGGCCATCCGCGCCGACCCGGAGGACCCCGATCTCCTCAACGCCCTGGGTTTCCATTACGCGCGCAACGGGATGAACCTGGATCGCGCGGTGTCGGTCCTGGAAGAGGCGGTGCGCCTGGCGGAGAAGCGCCGGCTCGCCTCGAGGCGCCAGGGATTCATCAAAGACTCGCTCGGGTGGGCGTACCGCATGCGCGGCGACCTCCCTCTCGCGGTCGCGCTCCTGGAGGAGTCGTCCAGGCTCGCCCCCGGGACGCCGATTATCCGGCAGCACCTGGCCGACGCCTACCACGCCATCGGCGAGCGCGACAAGGCCGTGTCGGTCTACCTTGAGCTCTACCTGGCGGGACGGGGGACGGACTCCGGGCTGCGCGGCACACTCCGAGCCATCGGGCGCGAGGGTGGCCCGGTCTATGCGCGGCAGGTCGGCCACCGCATCGCGGAAGGCCTCAGCGCCATCCAGGAATCCGACAGGAAGGAGGCGGAGGCATCCGGGGCGACCCTCATGCACCTGGTCTCGGCCGACGGCCATCGTCTTGTCGGTTCGCTGTTCCCGCCCCGTGATCGATCCGTCCGAGGCGGTGGCTCTGCTCCCGGTCGAACGGCCGCCGTCCTCCTGCTGCATCCGCTGGGCTCCAGCCGCGCCTCCTGCGCGCCGGAGGCGGGGGCGCTGGCGGCGCGCGGTCTCTATGCCCTCACACTTGATGTGCGAGGCCACGGGGGAAGCGTGAGCCAATCGCTTCCCGATGCTCATGCGTTCAGCGCGCGCCTCGCCGACAGCCTGAGAGGCGCCGACGAAGACGTGCGCGCCGCTCTGCGCTGTCTGGCCCGCCAACCTCGAGTCGACGCCGGCCGGATCGGAATCGTCGGAGCGGGATTAGGGGCGTTTCTCGCCGCCCGTGCCCTGCAGGCGGACCCGCCATCGGCGCCCACCCGCCCCGGCTCTGCGTTCCCGAGGCCGACCGCTCTTGTCCTCCTGTCCCCCTGGGGACGTGCCGATGCGTATACCGATCTGCTGGGCCGACTCGGCCCCGGCTCGGTGCTCCTGATGGCGGGTTCGGAGGAGGGGGCGCCGCTGGCGACGGTCAAGGCGCTGGCGGCGCCCGGGTCGGCCACGGCGCCCCGCAGCCTTGTCGTCGACGGGCGAGGGGCCCATTTCGATCTCGTGGCGCCCCGCCCCGACCTCGGTGACGTCGTTGCCGGGTTTCTGGTGGAGCGTCTCGTGTCTCCGGCCGGATCGACCGGAGGTCAATCGCCATGAGCCGAGCGGGTCAGATGTATTCGAGCAGGCGATGGGTGGGTGGTCCGTCCAACACCGCCGTGCCCTTCTGGACAAGGGCCTGGCTCTCTCCGTCCTGATGCGCGGAGAAGCGATCGTAATAGTCCCGGTTCACCCAGCGGACCTCGGCGTGGTATTCGGTGGGATCGTCGAGGCTGCGCAGAACGACCTGATTGATGAATCCACGCGACCGGCGCATCAGCTTCAGCCACTCCTGCTGGTGCGCCTCGAACTCCTGGGCCTTGCCGCTCCGCACGCGAAACGTGACCAGGTCGACGATCATGACCGTTCTCCTAACGCGTCCCGCGGGTCCCCAACGGGGCGGCGGGCGTGAAAATGACGTTGGCACCGATCTCGATGGCGTGATCGAGCACGGCGATCCGGCGGATATCGAGGTTGACCGCCATCGGCCGGTCGCTGAATTTCCAGATGTCCTGGATCAGCTCGGGCAGCTCGAATTTCGGGAACGAGTCCTTCAGGTCGACCGTCCCGAGCCCCGGCAGCAGGACCGGCAGGCTCGAGATGACCACGAAGTACTTGTTGAGCGAATCGTCGTGGCGCAGCAGGAATACCGGCGCCACGACCTGATCGACCGGAATCGTGGTGCCCTTCAACCGGACCTGGAAAGACGCCTTCGAATCCTGCAGCCTGAGGTCCTTCGGCTCGGACAGGGTCAGGTCGATCTTGAGAACCTGGTTGCCCACGCTGAACGTATAGGGAGTGGCCGCCTTCAGCCAATCCAGCAGGGCGGCCTCCGTGATCGTGAAGCGGACGCCGGAGCGGTCCGCGGCGGGCTCGGGGGACTGAGTCGCCGAGTGCGGCATCGTGACGCCGAGGAGCAGCGAAACCACGACTCCCGTGTACTTCCGTCTGCCAATCATCATGGCCCCGCCCGTTTTCCGCGATCGATCCGTCTCGAGCGAGTATAGCATGGTGGCCGGGGCCCGTCCGAGTACTCGGACAGGCTCTCAGGCGAGATCGCGCGCCCGCGCCAGGCTCTGCAGCTTCGCGAACGCGACCTCGGGAGGCAGCGTGCCGAGATCGGTGGCCGTGCCGAGCAGAATGTTGTCGGGCGCGGGCAAACCGGTCGACGAGCGCAACGTCTCGATGATCTCACGGGGAGTCTCGACCCGTTGCGTGCGTCCGTCCACCAACCCCAGCCCGATCCTGAGCGTTCCGGGGAAAGGCGCGCTCCCGAGCAGCGACAGGTTGGCCTTGCCGCCGACGCAGTCCAGGCTCAGGCAGCCGAGCCGCCTGAGACGGGCGATGCCGGGGTACAGATCGGCGACGTCGCCTCCCTCCAGGTGAAGGCAGAGCGTGGCGGTGACACCGCGGCCGAGGACCTCCCACAGTCGAGTGAACAGCGGGAAATCCTCCTTGGCCTGCAGGATCGCCGGCTCGTCGATCTGCAGCCACGTCGCGCCCGCGGCCTGCAGGGCCCTCAGCTCCTGGTTGAATGCGATCGCCAGAGCCATCGCCAGAGCCATCGGGTCGTTGTACGCTCTATCCTCCGACACTCGGGCGAGCGTGTACGGCCCCACGAGGACCGGCTTCACCGGCCTCGAGCTGCCCTCTCTGGCGAACAGATAGTCCTCGCTCAGGATCGGTCTCTTCCAGGCAACCTCCGAGGCGATGATCGGCACGCGGTACGTCGCGCCACTGCCCGGGAACCCGTCGCGCGCTCCGCCCAGCGTGACACCCTCGAGCCGACCAGCGACGTAGGAGGTCGGGTCCTGCCGGCGCACCAGCCCGTCTGTCACCAGATCGAGCCCCGCCCGGGCCTGCATCTCGATGACCTCGCGCGTGATCCGGTCGAGAACGGCGCCGTCGGCGGCGGCCGCGGTGCCGGCGCCCTTCCAGGGGAACGACCCATTGTTGGTCGTGAGCATCGGCGTCACCGCGGTCAGCGGCCCGAGGGACGGGAATGCGGGTGCTTCTTGCCGGCGAGGGTAGAATATGCAGAAAGTATAGCAGATGCTGACGCATACAGGAGGATGCGGCGCATAGTCGTACGACACCCACCGCCTAGCCCCCATCGCCCGCAGTCCCGACCATCCTCGGTCGGGACTTTCCTGTGGGCCTCAATCTTGCTGCATCGGTAGTGAGGTGTCGTGATGCTCTACGCAGTTCAGGCCGCGTTCATCTTCCCGTCCTGCCGTGAAGCTCTCGCCGAAGCTGATC
>DAISWT010000028.1:0-14349 GCA_036826235.1 Acidobacteriota bacterium
CTTCTGCTTCACCTGGAACGCGGGGATGTCGGGGGACAGGGTGCGGATCAGCGCCGCCACGCCGCTGACGTGCGGCGCCGCCATCGATGTCCCGCTCAGCGGGCCGTAGATGCCCCCCGGCAGCGTGCTGAAGATGTCCACGCCCGGCGCTGCCAAGTCGACCGAATTCGGTCCGTAGTTCGAGAACCCCGCCTTGTTGTCATAGCTGTTCGTGGCCGCCACCGAGATGACGTTCGGCAGGTCGTAGCCGGCGGGGAAGAACGGCACGAGGTCGGTGTTGACGCCTTCGTTCCCGGCCGCCGCGACGAAGACCACCTCGGCGTCTCCGGCGGCGCGGATCGCGTCCATCAGCGTCTGAGAGAAATCATAGCTCCCCCAGGAGTTGTTCAGAACGTCGACACCCAGGCCGGCGGCGTAGTCGATCGCGGCCACGGCGGCGGACGTCGAGCCGTGGCCTCCGGCGTTGAGGAATTTCAACGGGACCAGCGACACGCGCCAGGCGACGCCGGCGATGCCGATGGAGTTGTTTCCGACGGCGCCGATCGTTCCCGCGACGTGCGTACCGTGCCCGAAGTCATCCATGGGATCGTTGTCGTTGTTGTAGAAGTCCCAGCCGTGCACGTCGTCCACGAAGCCGTTCTGGTCATCGTCGATGCCATTGCCGGGGATCTCGCCCGGGTTGGTCCAGATGTTGGCCGCCAGGTCGGGATGCGTGTAGTCGATGCCGCTGTCGACGACGCCGACGACGACCGCACGATCGCCGGTGGTGACCGACCAGGCGGCCTCGGCCGAGATGTCGGACCCGGGAAGGCCGCCCGTCTGGCCGCGGTTGTTCAATCCCCACAGGAGCGAGTAGCTCTGGTCGTTCGGCGACAGCACGGCGTGCAGGACATAGTTCGGCTCGGCGTACTCGACATGAGGATTACGGCGCAGCCGGGCGATGGCCTGCTCGGTGCTCAGCCCCGGCGGCAGCTTCCAGTGCTCCGCGTGGCTTCTGAACTCGTGCACCTTCTGCGCGCCCAAACCGGACCTGATCGTCTCCTTGTCCGGCTTCCCGGTGCCCGCCTTGAACTTGACCAGGGCCTCGCCCGGGACAAACCGATCCCCCAGGGTCTGGGATTTCGCCGCAGACGCAGCTTGGGCTCCGCTTCCCTCTCCTGACAACGGAGGCGATCCGAAAGCAAGAAGGGAGAGCAGGACCGTGACGGACAGCAGGACGCTGTGCGCACAGACCCGTGACGGGGAGGATACCGGTTGGCGACGCCCCGATTCCATTCCGTCTCCGCCTGGCTGGCCCCCCGGACAGGGCGGGGTTCGAACAGACAACGCCCGCGTAGTCCTGGCGGATGTCTGGGCGGGAATATACTCCAGCCGCGCAGGGTGCATCAATCAACGTTGCGGCGGCTGTCAATTGGCGCGGCTCGCATTCAGCACTTGGTGGTGCGAAGCCTGTTGCGATCGACGCGTCCAGGGGACGTGAGGAACTGGATCCCGGGCCGGCCGGCGTCCTTTACGGATGCATCGGATAGCCCGAGCCTGGCTGCCAACCTGACAGCCACACTCTAAATGCCCGTCGAAAAAGGAGTTGTCCGGAAGAGTCAGGACCGGGTACGCACCCGGGCGGTGTTGACCACCGCGACACCCCCGAGGATGACCCCGGTGCCGAGGACCATCCTCCACTCCAGAGCCTCATCGAGGACCAGCCACCCCAGAAAAACGGCGATGACAGGATTCACGTAGGCGTAGGTCGATACCTTGGCCGGCGGCACGTGGTGCAGGAGCCAGATGTAGGCCGAATATCCGCCGAGGGACCCGGCGACAATCAGCCAGGCGACCGCCAGCGCCGACCCGGTCGTGAGGTGGAAGCGGGAGCGCTCTCCGATGAGGAGCCCGGCGGCCGTCAGGAGCAGGCCGGCGATGAGCATCTCGAGGGCGACCCCCATGAGCGGCGCGATGCCCCGGATGCGCTGCCGGGCATAAATCGACCCGCACGCCCAGCACAGGTTGGCGCCGAGAAGAGCCAGCTCTCCCTTGAAATCGCCCAGACCATGGCCTCCGGCCCCGAGGCTCTCGAGCTTCGGCCACATCAGGATCAGCATCCCGGCGAAGCCCACCAGGAGCCCGATGACGCCGACCCCGGAAAGCCGCTCCCCGTCCTTGCGCGCCGCCTCGATCCCGGCGACGAAGAACGGCAGATTCGCCACGATGACTGCCGCCATACCGGAAGGGACCGTCAACTCGGACCAGGTGACGAGCCAGTTGCCTCCGCACAGGAGCAGCAGACCGGTGAGAGCAATCGGCCCGAGCAGAGTCCGCGGCGGCAGCGGCACGCGGCGCCAGAGGAGCCAGCCGAGCAGGAGCGCGCCGGCGATCGTGAAGCGGGTCCCCGCCATCAGGGCCGGCGGCAGGTCGCGCACGCCGAATCGGATCGCCAGGTACGTCGATCCCCAGAGGACGTAGACCGCGGCGAAGTTGAGGGCGATCAAGAGACCCTGGCGCCGCTCCGCGGCGGCGACGTCGACGGGATCCTGCATGACGGGGCGGGATTCTAGCAGAGCGCGACCGCGACACGAGGGCGCGACTCGTGTAGAATCGCCGCACTCGCCCGCATGAACCGGAGGAGATGTCCTGGTGGCCGACGTATCAACTTCCAAATGGCCCTCCTTGCTCGTGGTGATGCGCCACGCCGAGAGTCTGGCGACGGAACGGCGCAGGCATCTCGAGCAGGTCAACTCCGGGGATGTCCTCCTGGGTCTCGACATGCGGGACGTCGACGTGCCCCTGACCCCCGAAGGACGCGGGCACGCCCTCCTGACGGGGCGGCGACTGAATGACTGGGGCCCCTTCGACGTCCTGTACGTGTCCCCCTACATGCGAACGCTGCAGACGGCCGAGGAGGTGCTCGGGGAGCTGCTGCACCGCCCCGCGGTCATCAAGGAGGAGCGCCTCCGGGAGAAGGAGTGGGGCGTCCTCGAGGGCCTGACCAAGCACGGCATCCGCCTGCGGCATCCCGACGAGCACGAGCGCCGCAAGCGCGTCGGCAAGTATTTCTACAGGCCGCCCGGCGGCGAGTCGTACGCCGACGTCAACCTGCGCGTCCACTCCTTCATCGGCACCCTGGTCCGCGAGCACCCCGGGCTGCGCGTCCTGGTGATCACCCATCAGGTCGTCCTCCTGTCGTTCCGCAAGCTTCTCGAGCGCATGGACGAAGAGGACATCCTGGCGCTCGACCGGCAGGACGAAGCCAGGCCCGCCTCGCTGCTGGTCTACGAGCTGGGCGAGCGGGACGGGCGCAAGGGTGTCCTGGTCCGCAAACATTGGAACCTCGTGCTCTACGACCGAGCGGCCGTCCCCCGGCCGGCCGCACTCTAGAGGGATCCCATGGGCGACAGCCTGGTGCTCTACGTCGGCGAGAAGAACATCTCCTCCTGGTCGATGCGCGGGTACCTCGCGCTCCTGGCCAAGAACCTGCCGTTCGAGGAGAGGACCATCGAGCTGCGTGTCGACAAGGACCGCGCGCAAAGGCGGCGCGTCTCCCCGACCGGGAGGCTTCCGGTGCTCCACCATGGCAGGCGCGTCATCCCCGACTCTCTGGCGATCATCGAGTACCTGGAGGAGACGTTCCCTGCGCCGGGTCACCCGGCGCTGTGGCCCTCCGATCCCGACCGGCGAGCCCACGCGCGCTGGCTGGCGGCGACCATGCACTCCGGCTTCACGGAACTGCGTGAGTCGATGTCGTTCAATCTGTGCTTCCTGCCGCAGCCGCCGCAGCCGACGGCCGCGGCGCTGGCCGAGGCCGCCGAGATGCTGTCGCTTCTCCAGGACGCCCTCGATCGCAGGGGGGGGCCCGGGCCGTTCCTGTTCGGCGCGTTCACCGCCGCGGACGTCATGTACGCGCCCGCGGTCGTCCGGTTGACCGCCTTCCGCGTGCCCACGACGCGCGCTCCGAGGACGCCGCCCTACATGGAGGCGTTGCTGGCGCACCCGCCGGTGAAGCGCTGGATGGACGCCGCCCGCGCCCTGCCGCCGCGGGATCATTACTAGGGTCCATGGCCGCCGAGAGAGCCATCCGGATCGAGGCGGACGGCGTGCGTGTCTACGCCGTCCTCGCCGCGACGCCGACCGCCGACGCGCTTTGGGAGGCCCTGCCCCTGGAGGGCCCCGCCAGGCGCTGGGGAGAAGAGATCTATTTCGACGTCCCGCTCCGGCTGCCCCTCGAGACGGGCGCCCGGACCGAGGTCGCCATCGCTGACCTGGGGTACTGGCCGCAGGGTCCCGCCATCGCCCTGTTCTTCGGCCGCACGCCCGCCAGCAGCGGCGCGGTACCGACGGCGGTCTCGCCGGTGAACGTGTTCGGCCGGATCACCGGCGACACCACGCGCCTGTCGCGCGTGCGGGTCGGGGGCCGCGTGAAAATCACCCGCCTGGAGGGTTAGTCGACCCCGCCGCGTCGCATCAGCAGGAGCCCCCCGACCTCCGTGGAAAACCCAAGGCTCCGGTAATAGGGCGCCAGCTCTGGCAGGCAGGCGAGCTCGAAGTGCCTCACGGAGCGCAGATCGGGATGCTCCAGGATGCGCCGCACCAGTCGCGACCCTATTCCCTTGCGGCGGAAATCGCGCGCCACGATCAGATCGAAGACGAATGCCTTGTAGACGCGATCGGTCAGAACGCGAGCAAAAGCGGCCAGGCGGCGCGACCCGGGCTCGCAGCCCCGAACACGTAGTCGGTGTGACGCAGCATCACGCGCACGTCGGCGAGCGCCCGGTCCTTCGTCCACCACTCCTCCTGGTACATCGCGTGCAGCTGCCGCACCTGTTCCTCGGTGAGACTTGAGACCTCCATCAGGCTCATGTCGACCGTTCGACGCGGTCCGCAGAGGCCTCTCCCAGGTACCGGCGTCTCAGGCTCGATCCCGGGTCGGTCGGATGGGGGCGCTCTTCGATGAGCTGGTCGGCCTCCACCGTGTGGAACGAGACGACGGCCCAGTTCCGGTCGCCCACGACCACCTGGTGCCAGGTGTTCTCCGGGATCGAGACCCATCGTCTCCCGAGGGGCGCGTCGCGATTCCCGGCCAGGGCGTGGGATCGCCAGCGTCCGCCGAGGCGGACTTGCAGGTCGCCCGCGCCCCGGTAGGACATCGTGCGCTGGCGGCTGTTCGGGTGCCGCTCCGCGCCGGTGGCCGTGCCGGCTCGCAGGACGAACACCCAGGCTGATCGGACATCGCCAGGCGGTGCCGGATCGAACAGGGCCATGGGAAGCGTGTCCCAGACCATCTTCGCCCGTGGCTGCGCCGCCAGCTTCCTCTGCAGACGATCGACCAGCGCGTCGATCGCCTCGAGGACGCTCCTGCGCTTGACGGCCCGATCGAGCGCCGTCAGGACCGCGTTCTCCGCCCCACCTACCGTCCGCGCCGCCATGGCTCCCTCCTTGCCGGCCCCCGTCCGGGGCGCCGGTGACATCGATACAATATCGATCGATTCGGATGATTGTCTCTCGTCTGAACCCGCCGCCCGGCCGGGGCAGGAGACCGCGTCACCCCGAGGGTCGGGGCCTCACCACGAGTAGCGCACGTGGTAGGCCACCAGCTTCTCGCCCCCCGACGGGACCTTCACACGGAACTCGATGGTCTTCGCATCGGTCTTCTCGTAGGGGTCGGACGAGTCCACGATCTTCCAGGTGGACCAGCGGTACAGGTGCTCAACGACCCGAACGTCGACCGGCTCGCTCTTGTGGTTGCGGACCCTGATCTCGAACGACTCTTCGGCGCTCTGCTTGGTCGCATCGATCCGATAGTTCGTCTGGCGGCGCTCGCCCACCAGGTCGAAGGCGTTGCCGAGATACAGGCGGACCTTCTCGTCGGCGGCGGTGTGACCGAGGGCGCTCTCACCGATGAATTCGCGGGTCCCGTCGGCGTCGGCGCGGTAGACCCTCATGGTACCGCGCGGCAGCGGGATGCCGGGGCCCGAAGCCTTGCCGTTCGTGAACTCGAGCATGGACGCCACGCGCGTGTTGCTCTCCGTTCCGAAATCGGGACGCGTGCGGGCCATCTCCGGACCCCAACCGGTGTAGACGTTCATCTGCGAGCCGTCGTAGACGTACAGCCGCTCGGCGGGGAGATCGCTGCCCCGGCAGAACTCGACCTGCAGGTTCTCGCCGTTCAGGAGGGTCACCGGGCGCGGCAGGGTATAAAGATGATACTCGTCGAGCGCCTTCTCGGTGACTTGCGGCGGCCGGGGAGGGACCTCCGCGACGGCCGATTCGAGCATCAGGGCGCGGGCCTGTAGCGGCTGCGTCCTGTTCACCTCGCCGGCCATGAGCTTCACGCGCGCGTCCTTGAATTCGCCCCCACTGTTGTTGATCAGACTGATCCAGCCGACCAGATCGAAGCGCGCGCTCTTCTCCGACGTCACCGCGTTGTAGGTCGCCCGCCAGCCCAAGCCTCCCGTGATGAAGGACAGCTCGAAGTCGCGCTCACCCGCCCGATCGCTCCAGAGGTTCCACAGCAGGAGCGGCTGGAGGAGGGCGTCCGGGCCTGGCCCGTCGAACAGCGGCTCCCCCGGCAGCGAGAACTGGAGCTTCCCGTCCACCTCGATGATCGGCGTCGTGCCGCCGGTCGCCGCGCTCCCCTGCGGCGCATACCCGCTGCGGATGACCCGCCCGCTGACGACCTCCTTCCTGCCGGTCGCCGGGTTGACCGTCTGGAACGACAGGACCTTGCCCTCGTGCTGGCGGAGGAGGAACCCCTGGCTGAGCGTGTCCCCGGCGTAACGCTGCTCGAGAACCCGCAGCCCCCGGGTATCTTGAAGATCGCGCAGCACGACCGAGTCGGGCTCGAGCAGGGCCGTGAGGCCGCCGATACGCAGCTCGTTGTCCCCTTCCTTGAGGTGCAGCCGGCGCACCTGCCGCACCAGCGCGAAGTCCTGGTTGTAGACGGTGATCTGGGGTCCCTCCCCCTCAGCCCCGGCGGCGGTGACTCCGGCGAGCGGCAGCGCCGCCAGGACGGCGGCGAGGCGGCGAGTCTTCTGCATCGGTTCGATCCTCCGCCCGGCACGATAGCACTGTGGTCGGGCGGCGGGCAACGGCAGGCCCGGCCCGGTGCCGCCGGCTTGACGCAGTCGGTGCGGCCTTTTACGATGCACCGCTCGGCGCCTGCGGTACTCTCGCCCCCACACGGAGGGACTGACCATGAACAAGGCGGCGCTCGCCTGGATCGGCCTCGCACTCTGCACCGTCGCGGCTGCCCCGCCACCGGCCGGGGAGTCGCCGTACGGCGGCGTCCCGCCGACCGGCGGACGCATCTACCACATCGAATACCTGCGCGCCTTCCCCGGAAAGACAGGCGATTACGATCAGTTCGTCAAGACCGTGTTCCGGCCGATGCTCGACGCGATGGTCGCACGCGGCATCTGGCTCAAGTACTCGTTCTTGACGGTCCCGTATCACGGGGTCTCTCCGTGCGCCGACTACACGCACGTGTTCGTGGCGCAGCTGCGCGGCTTCGCGGCCCTGGACGACGAGCAGAGAGTCTGGGCCGAGCTGCAGAAGAGGTTCCACCCGGACGAGGCGGAGCGCCGGCGGCTGTTCGAGGATGAGCTTCCGAAGATCCGCGAGATGGTCCGCGAGGAGTTTCTGCAGGATTTCGACTGGAAGTAGGAGCCTGTCCGGGCGGCACTCCTGTGGAACACTTACCCCTCCTCCGAGGAACCGTTCCACCGAGGGCCCCCGTCCGACGGGGAGGGCGCGCCGGGTGGGTCTCCAGGCGTTTGCCACTCTCACGGCGCGGTGGTACAGTCAGGCGGCTCCAAACAATCCGCTTGCCACGGGCCCGATCGAGGGAGGTCATCGACCATGCGGAACCGATCCCGGTCCACACCGCCCTTTCTGTGCGCCGCCCTGTCGATCGCCGTGTGCTCCGGCACCGCAGTGGCGGTCGAGCCCGGGGTGGACATCGCGGTTCCGCGCGTCCTCATCTCCACCGTCGACAGCGCGCTCCTCTTCCACCCCGCCCGGCAGATTCTCGAGCAGGGCGATTACGTCCGCTGGTCCCCACAGGTCGCCTCGGTCCATACCACCACCAGCGGATCGCCGTGCGTGGCGGACGGATTATGGAGCGCGTCGCTCGGGACGGTGGGCGTCAACTTCACCCGCCAGTTCCTGGAGACGCCGCAAGTCTTCCCCTACTTCTGCTCACCTCACTGCGGTTTCAACATGGTCGGCCAGGTCATGGTCACCGGCCTCATCGCCCTCACGGTCAGCGATTCGTCCGGAACGTCGACTCTGTCGTGGGGCGGCGGGGGCGGCCTGTACCAGGTGATCCGCAGCGATAACCCAGCCTTTCGAGGACCGAACACCGCCACGTTCACTCCGGACGGGGGCGGCGGCGGCACGATGTTCACCGATCTGTTCACCCCGGTGCCGGCCGCGGGGGCGGCCACCTTTTACCTGGTGATGAACCAGCAATAGGGAGTGCCCCACCATGACATCGCATCCCCGTGTTGTTTTGTTCGGATTCGTCTGCCTGCTGGCCAGCGGCAGCGCCGCCCTGGCGGCC
Source organism: Acidobacteriota bacterium (assembly GCA_036826235.1). Classification (GTDB taxonomy): domain Bacteria; phylum Acidobacteriota; class Polarisedimenticolia; order Gp22-AA2; family Gp22-AA2; genus Gp22-AA3. The sequence goes on from DAISWT010000028.1 coordinate 8,552, forward strand.
AGCTCCAACGGCGTCGCCGGCGCCATGCCGGCCTACTACGACGGACAGCTCTTCCTGATCAACTTCAAAGAACTGCCACCGGCGGCGGAGCAGTCGGTGCTCGCCGGCAACCAGTCGGTCAACACCATCTTCACCTCCGAAGCGAGGCTGCCCGGGGACACGCCGTTCGTGGCGGTCCTGGACGCCATTCAGGGGGACGGCTTCAACCCGCTGTGGCTGGAGGTGGAGATCGAATTCAGGCCGGGCGTGACGCCGTACCAGATCACCCGGGACGACGTCGTCACGGCGGCCAGGGAGCGCGGCGACATCGATCTGTCGAGCGCCGGAGAGATCTACCGCTGCGCCGTCATCGGCGCCGGGGCCGGCGGCCGAGCGGCGGGCGCTACGGCAGGGGCTGCGGCCGGCGCGGTAGCCGGCGTGGCGGGCAGCACCAACGGCTCGGCCGGCGACATGCCCGCGTTCTACGACGGCCGGCTGTTCACGATCAACTTCAAGAAGCAGCCGGACGGCGCCACGGGCGCGCTCCTGGCGCACAACGGCTCGATCAACACGATTTTCATGAGCGACCCGGGGCTGCCCGGCGGCCAGCCGTTCATCGCCGTCCTGGACGCCATCCAGGGAGACGGGTTCAATCCCCTGTGGCTCGAGATCCAGATCACATTCAATGCCGGGTTCACGCCGCGCCAGCTCCTCCGGGACGACGATGTCTTCGCCGCCCAGGCGAGCGGCGAGATCACGCTGTCCAGCCAGGGAGAGGTCTATCGCTGCGCCGTGGTGGGGGCAAAGAACTAGAAGCCCGTCCGTGTCTTCGGACAGGCTCCCGGTCAGCGCACGAGCCGCGTCAGCGCCACCTCGTCGAACCCCAGCACGCTGTCACCGCCGCGCACCACGATCGGCCGCCTGATCAGGTTGGGGTTCTTCGCCATGAGACGGACCGCCTCCGACGGCGAGGGGGGCGTCTCCGCCATCCTCATCTTGCGGTAAAGCTCGTTGCGTGGATTCAGGAACTCGCGCGGGTCACGCCCCGCGAACAGCTCCCGCAGATCCCCCTCGGTCAGCGGGTCCTTGCCCAGGTCCCGTTCGATCAGCCGCGCGCCCTTCCTCAGCAAAAGACCTTTTGCTTTGCGGCAGGTCGTTCAGGTGGACTTGTGGAAGAAGAGCAGCTCGACCGGCGCCATCGTCGCCTCCTGTGGACTCGGCGGCGATTCTAGCACCTGGGAGCGTGTCCGATCCGCCCGTCTCCGACGCCCGCGGCCGAGGCGCGTATCCGGGGACCATCACCTCCGGGCAATCAGCTTGTCGATGCGGCCGAGAAGCTCCGTCATGGTGAACGGCTTCGACAGGAGACCGAGGGCGCCCTCTTTGAGCGCGCGCTGCGCCTTGTCGTTGTCGGCGTAGCCCGAGCACAGCAGGACCCGCAGGCTCCGATCCATTCCGGCGATCCGCCGGAAGGTTTCCAGGCCGCCCATGCGCGGCATCACCATGTCGAGGAGAACGAGGTCAATCCTCCCCCACTCGTTGCGGTACACCTCCAGCGCATCGACCCCGTCCGTCGCCAGCACCACCTCGTACCCGTTCGATTCCAGGATGTCACGCGCCATCTCGCGGATGGCCGCCTCGTCGTCCACCACCAGGATCCGTCCCCGCGCTGGCGTCTTCGCGGCCGCGTGACCGGCGGCGGGCTTCCGGGGAGCGGGGCCGGGGAGCGGGAGGGGCAGAACCGGCGTGGAGGCCGGGGTCGCCATGGGCCGCGCCGTCTCCGTCGTCGCGACCGCGCCCCGGGGCGCGGGCGGCGGGGCCGCCGGCCGCGTTTCCGTCGGGGGCGGGGTGGTTCGGTCTGCTCCGACGAGGGGTGTCGCTTCACCCGGCCTCGGGGCGCGGTCGCGCCGGCGCTCGCTCTCCGGAACGACCGACACGCTCTGGAAGGGATGCGGGATGAGGGGTCGGCGCGGCGGTGCGGCCCTCGCCCCCGCGGGGGCGGGCGGGGTCGATGACGTGACGGCCGCGGGCGACGCGCCGGAGCGGAGGGAGCGGCTGAACACGGGCAGATAGATCCGCACCGTGGTCCCGAGACCCGGCGTACTGGTCAGAGCGACGTGGCCGCGGTGGTTCTTGACAATGCCGTAGACGACCGACAGCCCGAGACCCGTGGCGTCGCCGTCGGTCTTGGTGGTGAAAAACGGCTCGAAGACGCGGTCCGCCACGTCGGGAGGCATCCCCACGCCCGTGTCGCCGATCACCACCTCGACGAAGTCGCCCGGCGCGACGTCCGGGTGCGAGCGCGCGAAGGCCTCGTCGAGATGCGCGACCCGCGTCTCGAAGGTGATCTTTCCTCCCTCCGGCATCGCCTCCGCCGCGTTCACCGCCACGTTCGCCAGCACCTGCTGCATCTGCCCGGTGTCCGCCTCGACGGCGGGCAGGTCCGCGTCGGTGCGGACCTCGATCCCGATGCGCGGGTCGACGCTCTTCGAGAGGAGCGAGACCGTGTCGGCGATCGCCTGGTTCATGTCGACCGGCTCGAGCGTGTACTGTCCGCCCCAGGCGAATGCCAGGAGCTGCTGCGTGAGCTCGGCGGCGCGCCGTGCCTGCTGCCCGATGGTGAGCGCCTGGCGGTGAATCGGGTTGTCGCTGGTGGTGAGGCTCTCGATGTGGCTGGCGTATCCCAGGATCGCGCCGAGGATGTTGTTGAACTCGTGCGCGATTCCGCCGGCCAGGGTGCCGACCGATTCCATCTTCTGCGCCAGGACGAGCTGCGCCGGCAGATCCGCCGCGGGTTTCGGCGGCCGCCCCGTCTGCTGGAAGGCGCGCGCGTTCTCGACCGACAGACCGAGCAGTTCCCCGAGGGCCCGCAGCGCGCGCGTCTCCGGTCCGCGGAGGACGCGATCATCCGTGCCGGCGACCGAGAGGACTCCGTGGATGCCGCTCAAGGCGCGCAGCGGAACCGCCGCCTGGACGCGCAGCCGCGTCTCCGCGTCCAGGACATCGGCCGGCGCGCCCATGCAGACCTGCGGCTCCCCCGTTTCGAAGGTCCGGCCGATGATCGATCGGCCGACGCGGGGCCCCAGCTCATCCAGAGCCCGCTGTGACAGTCCGTGCTGGGCCTTCAGCTGGAGCGACCTCGTCCCCGGCTCGACCAGATGGACGGCGCCGGCCTCCATCCCGACGATGGCGAGGGCGCGGGCGAGGGCCTCCTCCGCGACCTCCCGCAGGTCGGTCGAGCGGCTCGCCGCCTGCACGGAGGCGAGGACGCCCTCGAGAACCTGGTCCCGGTGCCCGAGATCCACGGTCGCCTTCTCGACTTCGGCCTCGAGTTCCAGGCTGTGCCGCATCAGCTCTGACAGGAGACGGGCGTTCTGAATGACGATGGCGATCTGACCCGCGATCGCCTGCGCCATGCTGGGCCGGCCCGAGAGCTCGGGGCGCGCGTCGCTCGACAGGAGCTGCATCGTGCCGATGATCCGGCCGCGCGCCCGCAGTGGCACGCAGGCCAGGGCCCGGTACCCCGAGCGCCGCAGCGCTCCCAGCTCCTCCGCGCACCCCTCGGGATACGACGCCTCCGACAGGTCGGCGAACGCCAGGGGCTCGCCGACGGCCCAGACGCCGCCCGCCACCCCCTCGCCCCTGCCGAGCGGACGCGCTTGCGCCAGCTCGAGGAACGCGGGATCGCCCACGCCCCGCGCGTAGCGCAGGACTTCCGACCCTCCCGCGTCCTCCACCAGGCTGATCGCCCCGACCTTGAACCCGGTGACTTCGAGCGCCTTGCGGAGCGACGCCTCGATCTGCCGGTCGAGGTCGAGCGAGGGGCTGGCGGCCGCGGCGATGGCATTGAGTGCCGCCAGCTCCTGGCTGGTCTCCTGCAAGCGGCGGCTGGCCACGAGGCACTCCTCCTGAAGGCGCTCGCTGGCGCGCCGCGCGTCGGTCGCCCGGAGCGCCCGCTCGACCTGGATCGCCATGAGCGACGACAGGATGTCGGCCAGCAGGGCCTGCTCACGGCTGAACGGCACCGGCTCATGCCGCGCCAGGACCAGAGCGCCGCGCGAGCCCATCGCCGCGCTGATCCCGAGCACGAGGGTGGCGCCGAACCTGGGCATCCGTCCGGGATCGTGCGAGCCGTTCGCCGCTCCGGCGGCCGTCGGCGTCGCCTCCCCCGCCTCGACGCCCGCGCCGAGAACGACGCGCGTGGTCTGACCCGAGCGCACCTTCTCGATCGCCTCGTCGAGCCGCCGGGACACGACGGCGATCTCGTGCTGCGCCATGTGCCGCCCCTCGATCCACCCGAAGCGCAGCGGGGCCAGGCCGTTGGACGGCTCGACCAGGGCGACGGCGCAATCGGCTCCGACGATCTCGACGGTGCCGGTCGTCCCCTCGATCAGGATCGCCTCGGGACGGCCTTCCTGCGACAAGGTGATCTGCAGCTCCCGGAGCGATTGAAGATGAGACAGGAACGCTCCGGAAGGCTCGCGGCGGGAGGGCTGCGTCAGCGGGGCGCGCTCGTCGATGGGAGCGGGAGGCGCGGCGCTTCCGCCGGACAGCGTGACGGCTGGCGGGGCAGGATCACGCAGCTCCCCGACACCGGCCGGAGCGGGCGGCTTTTCCCCGCGGGAGCCCTCGACTCCCTCAGGGACTGGCGAATTGGCCGGACCGGTCTCATCCATGGTGCTAGAATCGGGCCGCGCTGGAGGCCGCATGGCCGACGGGTGGCCGCGTTACCTTCTCTATGTCATCACGGATCCATCCCTGTCGCGCGGGCGTTCTCATATGGAGGTTGCGCGCGCCGCCCTGGAAGGCGGTGCCGATGCCATCCAGATCAGGGACAAGTCCTCCCCAGCCTACAACTTAGGTCTCGTGACCGCGGAAATCCAGTCGCTCGCCCGGAAATTCGGGGCGGCCCTTTTCGTCAACGACCGGGTTGATGTGGCGTTGCTTGCCGGAGCCGACGGGGCGCACGTCGGCCAGGACGACCTGCCTGCCCGCGAGGCGCGGCGGCTCCTCCCCCGGCCACGCCTGATCGGCGTTTCCGCCGGCAGCAGGGAGGAGGCGTTGCGCGCCGAGAGGGACGGGGCCGACTACGTCGGCGTCGGGCCGGTGTTCGCCACGGCCACGAAGCCGGACGCCGGTGAGCCGCTGGGGCTGGAGCGTCTGGCCCGGATCGCGGCGTCGGTCGCCATCCCCGTCGTCGCCATCGGCGGCATTACCATCGACAACATCGCCCGGGTGTTCGAGGCCGGCGCCGGCGGCGCGGCGGTCGTGTCGGCCGTGGTTTCGGCAGAAGACATCGCGGCCGCCGCACGCGCCCTCAAGCGCCGCATCGCGGAGGCGCGCGGATCTGCTACAGTAGCCGGGTCACACCCGCGGGAGCCTCGATGAAGTGCGCTCTGACCGTCGCCGGCTCCGATTCCGGAGGCGGCGCAGGCATTCAGGCCGATCTCAAGACCTTCGGCGCCCTCGGTGTGTTCGGCACCTCCGCGATCACGGCCGTCACGGCGCAGAACACCGTCCGGGTCACCCGCATCCAGGAGATCGAGCCCGAGGTCGTGGCGGCGCAGATTGACGCCGTCGCGCAGGACATCGGTGTCGACGCCGCGAAGACCGGCATGCTCGCGAGCCGGTCGATCGCGCACGCCGTGGCCGCCGCCCTGAAACGCAACGCCATCCCGAATCTGGTCGTCGACCCGGTGATGGTCTCGAAGACGGGCGCCCGCCTGCTCGAGGAGGACGCGATCGCCACGCTCAAGTCGGAGATCCTGCCGCTCGCCGAATTCGTCACGCCGAACCTGCCCGAGGCGGAGGTCCTCTCC
>DAISWT010000029.1:0-14117 GCA_036826235.1 Acidobacteriota bacterium
TCAAGAACGCCCACGGCATCGACCTGGGCAAGGACAAGATGGCCCTCCAGCGCCTCAAGGAGGCGGCCGAGAAGGCCAAGATCGAGTTGACGAGCGCGAGCGAGACGACGATCAATCTGCCCTTCATCACGGCCACGTCCTCGGGTCCCCTCCACCTCGACATGCGCCTCTCCCGGGCCGAGTTCGAGCGGATGACGAGCGACCTGGTCGACGCCTGCAAGGGTCCCTTCAACCAGGCCATCAAGGACGCCGGCGTCGCTCTGTCCGACATCGACCACGTCGTGCTCGTGGGTGGCTCGACCCGCATGCCGTCGATCCAGGGGTTGGTCAAGAGCCTCACCGGCAAGGAGCCCCACAAGGGGGTCAACCCCGACGAGGTCGTGGCCGTGGGCGCCGCAGTTCAGGCTGGCGTGCTCAAGGGCGAGGTCAAGGACATCCTGCTCCTCGACGTGACGCCGCTGTCCCTCGGCATCGAGACCAAGGGCGGCGTCATGACCAAGCTCATCGAGCGCAACACGACGATCCCGACGCGCAAGAGCGAGACTTTCTCCACGGCGACCGACAACCAGACGAGCGTCGAGGTGCACGTCCTGCAGGGCGAGCGCGAGCTGGCCCGGGACGGGCGCACGCTCGGCCGGTTCCACCTCGTCGGGATTCCGCCGGCGCCGCGGGGCATGCCGCAGATCGAGGTCGCCTTCGATATCGACGCCAACGGCATCCTGAACGTCTCGGCCAAGGACCTCGCGACCGGCAAAGAGCAGAAGATCACCATCAGCGGCACCGGGACGCTCACCAAGGACGATATCGACAAGATGGTCAAGGAGGCGCAGGCGCACGCGGAGGAGGACCGCCGCAAGCGGGAAGAGATCGAGGTGCGCAACACCGCCGACACCCGGGTCTACCAGATCGAGAAGCTCCTCGAGGAGAACCGGGACAAAGTCACGGCGGAAGACGAGCGCGCCGTCCGCGCGGCGATCGACGAGGTCAGGAAGGTCATGGCCGGCGGCAGCGGCGATCAGATTAACGCCGCACTGAAGGATCTCGAGAAGGCCTCCCATCATCTTGCCGAAGCGATGTACCAGAAGGCGGGCGCCTCCCCCGGACCGGGGGGCGGGCCGCGAGGCGGCGACGAGCCGCGCGGCGGGGCGGCGACAGAACCATCCGCGGGGGGCCGCAAGGAAGGCGATGTGATCGACGCCGAGTTCGTCGACGTCGACGAGAAGAAGCAATGACCGCGCGCCCGCCGCGTGCGCCGCGCGGCGAGGGCGCGGCGCTCCCGTGGGACCCCATCCGCGACCTGATGGCGCTGAAGAACCGCATGAATCGTCTCCTGGAATCGGTCCTCAGGAGAGGGGACTTCTCTCTCGAGGGTCTGTCGGGATGGGTTCCCACGGTCGATCTGCGCGAGGACCGCGAAGCGTCGTTCTGACCGCCGAGGTCCCCGGCGTCCGCCGGGAAGCCCTCGCGATCCGGGTCGAAGGGGGGATCGTGACCCTCGAGGGGCAGCGGCCGCTGGACCGGGAGGCGCGTACGGCGCTGCGCATCGAGAGGGCGTACGGCACCTTCACGCGGACCTTTCATCTGCCGGCGCCCGTCGATGAGGGCCGGGTCACGGCCCGTCTTCACCTCGGGGTGCTGGAGCTCTTCCTGCCGAAGTCGACCGGTGCGCGCTCCCGCCCCATCAAGGTTCAGGTCCTGTAGTGGTCAACTACTATGACGTGCTGGGTGTCGATCGCAAAGCGCGTCTCGCCGACGTCAAGAAGTCCTACCGCAAGCTCGCCCGCAAGTATCACCCCGACCTCAACCCCGGAGACAAGCGTTCAGAGGAGCGCTTCAAGCAGATCTCCGAGGCCTACGACGTCCTGTCGGACCCCGAAAAACGCAAGAAGCACGATATCGAGCTGCAGTACGGAGAAGGATTCGCGGCGGGCGCGGAAGGACGGCCCTTCCGCGGCTCAGGCCCGGCCGCGGACATGGGCTTCGACTTCGGGGATCTGGGCGGCTCGGCGTCGAACTTCGCCTCCTTCTTCTCGGAGATTCTCGGACGGCGCGACGGTGACCTCCAGGAAGACACGGCGCCGCGCCGGGGTGAGGACGTCACGCACGCTCTCAACGTCGGCTTCTTCGACGCCCTGCGGGGTCTGACCACCGAGCTCACCATCGACGCCGAGACGGCGTGCCCGCGCTGCAACGGCTCGGGCACCGTGCCGTCGCGGGCGCGGCGCCCCTGCCCCGACTGCGCCGGCACCGGCCGGATCAGCCACGTGTCGGGGGCGCTGCGCTTCGCCACCACCTGCAGGCGCTGCGGGGGCCAGGGGAGCCTGGGCTCCGAAGGTTGCGGGAACTGCAGGGGCACGGGCGTCCTCAGGAGGCGCGAGACGATCAAGGTGCACATCCCCGCGGGGGTGGACAACGGGTCTCGCGTCCGGGTCGGCGGCAAGGGGAGGGCGGGCAGGAACGGCGGGCCGAACGGGGACCTGTACATCGTCACGAACGTCGGCCCGCACCCCTTCTTCAGGAGGATCGGTGATAATATCCACTGCACCGTGCCGATCACGGTGAGCGAAGCGGCCCTCGGCTCCCGGATCGACGTCCCGACGATTGACGGGTCGGCGAGCGTCAAGATCCCCCCGGGCACGGCCAGCGGCCAGAAGTTCAGGCTGCGCGGCAAGGGGGCACCGCTTCTGCGCGGCTCGGGTCGCGGGGACCAGTACGTGGAGGTCCAGATCGTCACGCCGCGCGCTAACGACGAGAAATCCCGGCAGTTGCTGAGAGAGCTTGGCGCCCTGACCCCGGGCGAGGAGTTGCGCCGTGGCATCCGCACCTGACTCCCGGACCAGACGGCGGGCCGGGAAGGACAAGCGCAGGGACACGAGGGCCTATTACATGATCAGCGTGGTGGCCAGGCGCTTCGAGGTCCATCCCCAGACTCTGCGCTTGTACGAGCGCGAGGGTCTGGTGAAACCTTCCCGTACACAGGGGAACACGCGGCTCTATTCCGAGGACGACCTCGAACGTCTGTCGTTCATCCTGAATCTGACCCGCGATCTGGGCGTCAACCTGGCCGGTGTCGAGATCATCATGAATCTGCGGCAGAAGATCGAGAGGATGCAGGGCGAAATGGAGGGGTTCATCGCGCGCGTGCGGGAGGAGCTGAGCCAGAGGAGGCAGAACGCCGGCATCGAATCGTCCCGGGCGCTGGTCAAGGTCCTCGACCCCGGGCGCAACTCCAAAGCCGACAAGGGGTGACGGGTGGAAGAAGAACGGGCGGCCGGCAAGCGCACAGCCGTGTCCTCGGAGACCCTGAAGAAGTATCTTCAGGAGATCTCGAAGCTACCGCGCATCACGCCCGACGAGGAAAAGGTTCTCGGGGATCGCATCCAGAAGGGGGACAGGGATGCGCTGCGCAAGCTGGTCGAGGCGAACCTGCGATTCGTGGTGAGCTTCGCCAAGAAATACCGCAACTGCGGGCTGTCCTTTCTCGACCTCATCAACGAAGGGAACATCGGCCTGATCGAGGCCGCGAAGCGCTTCAACCCCAAGAAGAACGTCAAGTTCATCACCTACGCCGTGTGGTGGGTGCGCCAGGCGATCATCCACGCGCTGTCCGATCAGAGCGGGGCGTTCCGGCTGCCGCAGAAGCAGGCCAACCTCCTGTATCGCATCGGCAAGACGATCTCGCAGCTGACGCTCGACCTCGAGCGCAACCCGACGCCGGAGGAGATCGCCGGGAAGCTGGGCATCCCGGTGGAGGAGGTCACCGGTCTGCTGCAGGTGGCCGACGAGAACGTCTCTCTGTCCACGGTGATCGACGAGGAGCACGAGTTCCACCTTTCGGACAAGCTCGAGCAGGACGTGATCCCGCCGGCCGACATGGCCCTGCTGCGATCCTCTCTCAAGGACCATCTGTACGCCTGTCTGGGAGAGCTCGACCCGAAGGAGCAGAAGGTGCTGCGGCTGCGATTCGGTCTGGACGAAGGAGAGCCCAAGACGCTCAAGGAAATCGGCGAGATGATGGGGCTGTCGCGCGAGCGCATCCGCCAGATCGAGGCCCAGGCGCTGGAGAAGCTGAATCGCTCGCAGAAGTGCCAGCAGTTGCAGGGTTATCTGAACTGATCGTTCCGGAGCACGGGTGCCGTCGATGAGCGAGTCCACCACCGGAGAGTGCGAGCGCTGCGGCGGCACCGGGTTCCTCATCCTGGAGGCCGCGGGCGTGTCCCGTGCGCGGCCGTGTGCGTGCCGCGCCGTCCCGCGTGGCCGCCCCGCGGGGATCGAGGACTTTCTGCAGGCGGCGCGCATCCCGCGCCGATACCATGATTGTGACTTCGAGAACTTCGATGCCATCCCCCCGCACCAGCTGGCCCTGCAGGGCGCGCGGACCTGGGCCCTGCGTTACGCGGAAGAGTACCCTCTGAGCGACCGCGGCCTCCTGTTCATGGGCCCGCCGGGAGTGGGCAAGACGCACCTGGCGGTGTCGACGCTCCGGCGTCTGGCGCTCCTCAAGGGCGTACCGGGTCTGTTCTGCGATGTCCAGGATCTGCTGCGCCGGCTGCAGGCGACCTTCGACAGACAGTCCGGTATGAGCGAGCTCGACCTCCTGCAGCCGGTGCTGCAGACCGAGGCAGTTCTTCTGGACGACCTGGGGGGACGGCAGTTCAGCCCCTGGCTCGAGGAGACCCTGTCGCACATCGTGACCACCCGCTACAACGACAAGCGGGCGACGCTTGTAACCACGAACTACACGGACGAATCCGCCAGCGGCCGCGGACCGACGCTCAAGGACCGCATCGGACCGCGGGTCTATTCCCGGCTCCAGGAGATGTGCCACGTGGTCAAGATCGAGGCCCAGGACTTCCGGCAGCTCATCAAGCGGGCCGATCACCACCGCCTCACGGACCGGATCGAGCGTCCCAAGGAGAGCGCATGACCGTGCGTCGCAGCCCGAATTTTGAAGCCGTCGTGCTGGCGGGCGCCCGCACGCCGATGGCCGAGTACAACACCTATTTCCGCAATCTCACCGAGATCGAGCTGGGAGCGATCGCGGCGCGCGAGGCCCTGCGGCGGTCGGGGACGGAGCCGGCGCGTGTCGATCACGTGGTGTTCGGGAACGCCATGCAGACGAGCGGCAACGCCATGTACGGGGCGCGCCACGTCGGGCTCAAGGCGGGTCTTCCGGACACCGTCCCAGCCCTGACCCTCAACCGGCTGTGCGGCTCGGGACTCCAGTCGATCGTCACGGCCGCCTCATGGATCCAGCTCCAGGAGGCCGACGTGGTTCTGGCCGGCGGGATGGAGAACATGACGCAGGCCCCGCACGTCTTGCGCGGCCTGCGCTCGGGCCTCAAGATGGGGCACGCACAGCTCGAGGACTCGCTGCTGGTCGGGCTCCTGGACACCTACTGCGGATGCTCCATGGCGCAGACCGCCGAGAATCTGGCCGTCGAGCGGGGCATCACGCGGGACGAGGCGGACCGCTACGCCCTGCGCAGCCAGCAGGCCGCCGATGCAGCCGTCAGGGCGGGGCGCCTCAAGGAGGAGATCGTCCCGGTGACGGTGCGCGAGCGCGGCAAGGAGGTGGTGGTGACCGACGACAATCACCGGCGCCCGGACACGACGCTCGAGGGCCTGGCGAAGCTGGCGCCTGCCTTCCAGGGGAAGGGGTTCGTCACCGCCGGGAACGCCTCGGGCATCGTCGACGGGGCCGCGGCGGTCGTGCTCGCGTCACCCTCGGCGGCGCGCGGCTTCAAGGGAAGTACGCTGGGCCGGGTCCTCACCTACGGGGTGGCGGGGGTCCCGCCGCGAATCATGGGGATCGGGCCCGTCCCCGCGATCCGGCAGACCCTGGAGCGCGCCGGGCTCCCCCTGAACGAGATCGATCTGTTCGAGATCAACGAGGCCTTCGCCGCCCAGTACCTGGCGGTCGAGAAGGAGCTCGGGCTGGATCGCGAACGGGTGAACGTCAACGGAGGGGCGGTGGCGCTGGGCCATCCCCTCGGGGCCACCGGCACGCGCTTGGCCCTGACGCTCCTTCTCGAGCTGAGGAGGCGGGGCGGAAAATACGGCATCGCCAGCGCCTGCATCGGAGGCGGGCAGGGGATCGCTCTCCTGGTCCAGTCGGCTGCAGGCGCCGGACGATAGCGGCCGTCCGGGCGAGGCCCGGACACCGGGACGGAGGTGAGACGATGGAGATCAAGAAGGTGGGTGTCCTCGGGTGCGGTCTCATGGGGGCCGGGATCGCGCAGGTCGCGGCGCAGACCGGTTACCCCACGCTGGTCCTGGAGGTCAACCGGGAGCTTCTCGATGCCGGTCTCAAGAGGATCGACCAGTTCCTGGCGGGGGGCGTCGCCAAGGGCAAGATCCGGCCCGAGGACCGGCAGGCGACGCTGTCCCGGCTGACGGGGACGACGGACTACAAGGCGCTCGGTGATTGCGACATCGTGATCGAGGCCGTCGTCGAAAACCTGGCCGCCAAGACCGAGGCGTTCTCGCGACTCGAAAGCACCCTGAAGCCGGCAGCCATCGTCGCCAGCAACACCTCCTCCCTGTCGATTACGGAAATGGCGGTGTCGACGAAACGGCCGGAGCGCTTCATCGGCCTGCACTTCTTCAATCCAGTGCCCCTCATGAAGCTCGTGGAGGTCATCAGGACCATCCAGACCGGTCCGGGGGTGGAGGAAACAGTCCTGGGTTTCGCCAAAAGCCTCGGAAAGGTGCCGATCCGGACCATGGACCGCACCGGGTTCATCGTGAACCGGCTCCTGGTGCCCTACATCCTGGATGCCATACGCGCCCTGGAGGAAGGCATCGGCAGCATCACCGACATCGACCAGGGCATGAAGTTGGGCTGCGGACACCCGATGGGCCCCCTGACGCTTCTCGATCTGGTCGGGATCGACACGACGTATTACATTGCCAACATCATGTTCGACGAGTTCCGGGAACCGCGGTTCGCGCCGCCCCCGCTGATGAAGCGCATGGTGCTCGCGGGGTTTAACGGCCGCAAGACGGGGAAGGGGTTCTATGATTACTCGTCCGAGCCCCCACGGCCGAACGACTTCCTGGCGCAGCGGTGACGGGAGCCTCTTGACGGAGGAGCGACGATGAGCGGGACCGACCGTGTGCTGCTGGAGAAGAAGGAGGGCATTGCGCGGCTGACCATCAACCGCCCCGAGAAGCTCAACGCCCTGGACGGCCGGACCATGCAGGAGATCGACGCGGCGATCGGTGCCGCAGGTGGGGATCCGACCGTCGGCGTTCTCATCGTCACCGGCATGGGCGAGAAGGCGTTTGTCGCCGGCGCCGACATCGCCGAGCTGGCGGCGCAATCGCCCGTGGAGGGCGCTGCCTACGCCCGCCGCGGGCAGGACGTCCTCGTGCGACTCGAGCGGCTCGGCAAGCCGAGCATCGCCGCCGTGAACGGGTATGCCCTCGGGGGCGGGCTGGAGCTGGCCATGGCCTGCACGCTGCGGCTGGCGGCGGACACCGCGAAGCTCGGCCAGCCGGAGGTGGCACTCGGGATCATCCCCGGCTATGGGGGGACGCAGCGATTGAGCCGCCTGGTGGGTGCTGGCCGGGCCCTGGAGCTCATTCTGGCGGGGGAGCCGATCGACGCGCGCGAGGCGCACCGCATCGGTCTGGTCAACCGGGTGGTGCCGGCGGCCGAGCTGCCGGCCGCGGCCGAGACCCTGGCGCGGACACTCCTGTCCCGGGGGCCGCTGGCGCTGCGCTACGCCATGCAGGCGGTGCACGAGGGGCTGCAGATGACGCTCGCCGAAGGCCTGGCCATGGAGGCCGCGCTGTTCGGCCTGACCTGCGCCACGGAGGACATGCGGGAGGGGACCCGCGCCTTCGTCGAGAAACGCAAGCCGTCGTTCAAGGGTCGCTGAGGAGCGCCATGCCACAGGCACCGGAGACGCAGCGCATCCACTGGCGCCCCCTGCGCGCGGTGATGGTGCTGCGCGTCCTGGTCCTGATGGTCCTCGCCGGGTTCGTCCTGGCGGTGGTGATGAGCTACGGTCACCGGGGGGCGCCGCAGACGCGGATCACCATGGCGCCCTCGTCGCCGACCCCCCCGGAGCAGGGACCGCTGGTGGACCGATCGGATCGGTTCGAGGTGAACGGCAGCCACGAAGGCCGCCCGTCCTTCACGCTCCGGGCGAAGAGCGTCACCAAGTTCGCGGGGGATCGCAACTTCCTCGAGGGAGTCGAGCTGACGATTCACGACGAGCGCGGCGGGAGTGTGAAGGTGTCGGGGATCAACGGGCAGTTCGACGCCAACGAACGCCGCGCCAGCCTGTCGGGAGCGGTGACGGTCGAGAACGACGAGGAGAAGCTGTCGCTGCGCACCGGCACGCTGTACTACGACAACGACCGGGACATGATCTTCACGGCGGACGAGATCGTGTTCAAGATCGGCGGGCTCGAGGGCCAGGGTCGCGGCATGAATTACCTGGTCTCCGGGCGCCAGGTCAAGATCCCGGATCGGGTCCTGCTGCGCGTGTCGGCCGAGGAGGCCGGGGCGCCGGTCGTCGTCTCGTCGGGCGATCTGGTCGCTTCGCTGGACGGCAACACGGCCGTATTCACCGACAACGTCCGAATGGAGCGGGGCGGGGACGTCCTGTACGGCAACTACCTCAAGGTCCAGTTCGACGAGGCGCGCCGTCTGGTGCGCCAGCTGAACGCCTTCGGGGACGTGGTCGCGACCCTCTCTCCGAGACCGGATGGCACGGTCAACGAGATGCGCGCCGACAGCCTGGTCGCGAGGTTCAGCGGTCCCGGAAACCAGCTCCACGAGGCCGAGGCCTCGGGCAACTGTCGCGTGACCTCGGGGCCTACGACTTCGCGCAGCCGCTCTCTGCGCTACGAGGCCGCCGACGACCTCATGGAACTGCGCGGCGAGCCCGTCCTCCTGACCGCGACCGACAGGATCGCCGCGCAGGAGATCGACATGAGGGTGGTGGCGAAGACCGTGCAGGCGCGCGGCGACGTGCGCACCGTGTCGATGCCGGGATCGAAAGGGGGTCCGGCGGCACCCGGATTCGGTGGCCGCTCGGCGATCTCATTCCAGGCGAGGACGCTGCAGTACGACCAGACCGCGGGGCGCGCCGTGTACACGGGCGCCGCGCGGGCCTGGCAGGAGGGCAACAGCATCCAGGCGGATGAGATCGTCGTCGATCAGCCCTCCCGGCAGCTGCGGGCCACGGACAACGTCATGGCGCGCTTCACGCAGCGTCCGTCACCCACCGGCGGGCCCCCGGGACGACCGACCGTCACCGCACTCACCGCCTCGAGCATGGTGTTCGACGACCTGAAGGGCGTCGGACACTATCGCGACAACGTGCACCTGGCGCGCCAGGACGCCACCCTGACCGCCGACGCCATGGACGCCTACCAGGTGGAGCGCGACGGCGCCCGGGAGATCGACCGGATCGAGGCCTACGGGTCGGTGGCGATCAAGCGGGACCAGAGCTTCGGCACGGCGAAGACCGCGGTGTATCACGCCGCGGACGATATGCTGATCCTCAAGGACGAGGAGAAGCTGGCGGAGGTCGTGGACACGGCCACCGGCCGCACCCTGCGCGGGCAAACGTTGACATTCGATCTGGCGAGGGATAGGATTCTGACCGAATCCGCGCGCGGCGGTCGGACCTGGATTACCCTCAAGCCCGAATCCAAGGACGCTCAGTCGGTTGAGCCGAAAACTAAGTATTGAGGGGCTGACCAAGAGCTACCGCGGGCGGCCCGTGATCAGGGACATTTCTCTCCACATCCAGAGCGGTGAAGTGGTCGGTCTTCTGGGGCCCAACGGTGCGGGGAAGACCACCACGTTCTACTGCGTCGTCGGTCTTGTCCAGCCCGACGCGGGTCGCATCCTCCTCGGGGGGCACGATGTGTCGCGACTGCCGATGTACCTCCGGGCGCGCAGCGGCATCAGCTATCTGCCCCAGGAGCCGTCCATCTTCCGCAAGCTGACGGTCGAAGAGAACCTGATCGCCATCCTGGAAACCCTGGACATGCCGCGGGAGGAGATCCGCCAGCGCACGGCCGCCGTCCTGGAGGAGCTCAAGATCGCCCATCTGGCAAAGAGCCCCGCCTATAACCTGTCGGGGGGGGAGCGCCGGCGGGCCGAAATCGCCCGCGCGCTGGTGATCTCGCCGTCCTTCATGCTGCTGGACGAGCCTTTTTCGGGGATCGATCCGATTGCGGTTGCGGATATCCAAAAAATCATTTATCAATTGAAGGCGAAGGGGATCGGACTCCTGATGACCGACCACAACGTCCAGGAGACCCTCCGGATCACCGATCGGGCCTACATCATCGCCGAGGGCCGGATCTTCCGGAAGGGGAGCCCGGATCAGCTGGCGGCCGATCCCCAGGTCCGGGAGATTTACCTGGGGGCCAACTTCCGGCTGGTCGATCGCGAGCCGGTCGAGGCGCCGCCCAGCGCCTACCCGGCGGACTGAGGCCCGGCGGCGGCGCGATTCGCCCGCGGCGCGTACGGAGAGAGACGGAACAGCCATGGCGCTCGAGCAAAAACTGAATCTGCGCATGACGCAGAAGCTCATCATGACGCCGTCGCTGCAGCAGGCGATCAAGCTGCTGCAGATGACCAAGCTCGAGCTGCAGGAAGAGATCACCCAGGAGCTGACCGAGAACCCGCTGCTCGAGGAGCTGCAGGAGGGGGCCACGGAGGCGGACAAGCCGGAGGGAGAGGACGGCCAGGTAGCCGAGGGCGCCGCGGCCGCGGACGCCGAGGTCCCCGACAAGGAGCCGGAGCGGGATTCCTTCGACGAGATCGACTACGAGTCCTACTTCCAGGATTACATGGACTTGAGCTACCGCCCGCAGGCGCCCGCGGAGGAGATCGAGACGCCGCCGCTCGAGAACATCCTGAGCAAGCCGCAAAGCCTCTCCGATCACCTGCTCTGGCAACTCGACATGAGCATCGTCCCGGCGGGGCAGAAGGAGATCGCCCGCGCCATCGTCGGCAACCTGGACGAGGATGGATATCTGAGGGTGGCTCTCGAGGACATCGCCGCCATGGGCCCCTGGTCGCTGGAGGACGTGGAGCACGCTCTGCACTTCGTCCAGGAATTCGACCCTCCGGGAGTCGGCGCGCGCGATCTCAAGGAGTGCCTGCTGATCCAGCTGTCGTTCCATGACATGGAGGGCACGCCGGCGGAGACCATGGTGAAGGAGCACATGGTTCTCCTGCAGGGGCGTCGGTTCAAGGATCTCGCGCACGAGCTGGGGTGCAGCCTCGAGGAAGTCATGCACTACGTCGACACCATCCGACACCTCGATCCGAAACCCGGCAAGAAGTACAACGCGGGCAGCAACAACTACGTGATCCCGGACGTCTACGTCCTGAAGGTCGACAAGGGGTACACCATCGTGCTCAATGAAGAGGGCCTCCCGCGTCTGCGCATCAGCCCCTTCTACCGCCGCATGATCGACCGGAACAACACCGACGTCACGCGGGAGACGCGGGAGTACGTGCGCGAGAAATTCCGGTCCGCCTTCCGGCTGATCAAGAGCCTGGAAGAGAGGCAGCGCACCATCTACAAGGTCGCCAAGAGCATCGTCAAGCACCAGCAGGGGTTCCTGGACCTGGGTTATGAGCACCTGCGGCCCCTCATCCTCAAGGACGTGGCGGACGACATCGGCATGCATGAATCGACCGTCAGCCGCGTGGTCAATCACAAGTACATGCACACGCCGCGCGGCCTGTTCGAGATGAAGTTCTTTTTCCACTCGAGCATCAGCTCCACGCAGGGGCAGGACGTCTCCTCCCTGACGGTCAAGGAGCGCATCAAGAAGGTGGTGGGGGAGGAGGACGCGCGGCGGCCCCTCTCCGACGCAGCCATCGTGCAGATCCTGAGCGACGACGGGCTGCGCATCGCGCGGCGCACCGTGGCCAAGTACCGCGAGGAGCTGCGTATCCCGTCGTCCAACGAAAGACGTCAGGGCTTCAGCTGAAGCCCGGTCGGAATCTCGACACTGGGTGTCCCATGACGATCCTGTTCACCGGGCGGAAGGCCGATCTGAAGCCGGGCCTGAAGGCGCTCGCCGAAAGGAAGCTGGGAAAGCTGGAGCGCCTGCTGCACGAGAACCCCGACGCGCACGTCATCCTCACCCAGGAAAAGCACCGACACCTGGCCGAGATCATCGTCCGGGCCCGGGTCGGCACGCTCACCGCGAAAGCCGACGGCGCCGACTTTCAGGAGTCCCTCGGCCAGGCGATCGACCGCCTGGTGGCCCAGGCGCGCAAGCATCACGAGAAGATCGCCCGGGGGCGCAAGCGCCGGGCCATGAGGGACTCCCCCCGTCGGTCCGGCGCCGCGGCTCTGGGCGCGCCGGGGCCCGACGCACCCCTCGAAGCGGACGGTCCCGTGATCGTCCCGATGGGGCGCGTGCCGGTGAAGCCGATGTCGGTGGAGGAGGCCCTGTTGCTCATGCAGGACTCGCCCGACCCGTTCCTGGTGTTCCGCGACGCCGACTCGCAGCAGGTCTCGGTCATCTTCCGGCGCGGGGACGGCCGCTTCGGCCTGATCGAGCCGGAGACCTGAGATCATGGACTTTCACCTCACGCGCGAGCAGGACATGTTGCGGGAGACGGTGCGCGCCTTCGCCGAGGAAGTCCTGAAGCCGCGCGCCGCGGGCCTGGACCGTTCGCGGGAGTTTCCCGTCGACAACTACCGGCGGTGCGCCGAGCTGGGTCTGTGCGGGATGATGGTCCCGGAGGCATACGGCGGCGCCGGGTTCGACGGCGTGTCGTACGTCATCGCCATCGAAGAGGTGTCACGCGCCTGCGCGTCTACCGGCGTCATCCTGTCGGTCAACAACTCGCTGTTCTGCGCGCCGATCCTGCGGTTCGGCAACGAGGCGCAGAGGCGCAAATACCTCGTGCCGCATGCCCGGGGCGAGCGCATCGGCGCCTACTGCCTCACCGAACCGCAGTGCGGATCGGACGCGGCGGGGCTGAGCACGCTCGCCCGGAGGTCGGGCGATCGCTACCTCCTGAAGGGCAACAAGGTGTTCGTCACCAACGGCGTCGCCGCCGACACCTTTGTCGTGTACGCCACGCTCGACCCCGGGCTGCGCCACAAGGGAATCTGCGCCTTCATCGTGGAGCGGGGATTCCCCGGGCTGAGTCTCGGGAAGCCGGAGCACAAGCTGGGGATCACCTGCTCGGGCTCGGTCGAGATCGTCCTGGACGGCTGCGAGGTGCCGGCCGAGAACCTGCTGGGGACGGAGGGAGAGGGGTTCAAGATCGCCATGGCCACCCTCGACGGCGGCCGCATCGGCATCGCGGCCCAGGCGATCGGCATCGCGCGCGCGGCCCTGGAGGAATCGCTCGCCTACAGCCAGGGCCGCCAGGCGTTCGGGCAGCGCATCGCCGACTTCCAGGCCATCCAGTGGAAGCTTGCGGACATGGCGACGGAGATCGAGGCGGCCAGGCTCCTTGCCTACCGCGCCGCCTGGACGCGCGACCACCGGGAGCGCTGCTCCCTCGAGACCAGCATGGCCAAGCTGTTCGCCTCGGAGGCCTGCATGCGGGCGGCCCGGGAGGGCGTGCAGATCCACGGGGGCTACGGCTACATCAACGAGTTCACCGTCGAGCGGCTGTTCCGGGACGCCAAGATCACCGAGATCTACGAAGGCACCAGCGAAATCCAGCGCCTGGTGATCGCCAAGGAAATTCTCAGAGAGGACTGAGATGAAGCCGAAGAATGGAGGCAGAACGTCCACGCTCGGCGCGCGGACGCGGCGGGACTGGGAGGAGACCACCCTGCGCCAGGCGCTCGACAAGAAGGCGGAGAGAAGGACGTCGTTCACCACCGTCTCGAGCCTGCCCGTCGAGCGCCTCTGTACACCGGACGACCTGAAGGGCTGGGACCCGGTCCGGAAACTCGGCTTCCCGGGAGAGCCGCCGTTCACCTGCGGCGTCCATCCCACGATGTACCGGGGAAGGCTCTGGACCATGCGGCAGTTCGCCGGGTTCGGCACGGCGGAGGACACCAACCGGCGGTTCCACTATCTCCTGGAGCATGGACAAACTGGCCTGTCCGTCGCCTTCGACCTGCCGACGCTCATGGGGCGGGACTCCGACGATC
>DAISWT010000030.1:0-3290 GCA_036826235.1 Acidobacteriota bacterium
AAGAAGCGCACGAGATCGCCAAGAACTGAGGGCGGAGAGGCGTCATGGGCGACGTCGAGAAGCGGCAGCACTACAGAGTCATGGCGCTTCTCGACGTCCGGGCGCTGCCGGGAGACCGGATCCCGGCCGATCTCCGGCTGGCCACCCTCGATATCGCCGTCGGCGGAGCGCGGTGCGCATCCAACCGGCCTCTCGACGCAGGGCTGCCGCTGAAGCTGACCTTCACCCTGGTCGGCGGCGACCTGCGAGAGCCGGCGACGATCGACGTCGAGGCGATCGTCCTGCGCTGCTTCGAGAAACCCGCATCGATCGAGAGCCGGCGCTACGAGGCTGCCCTCCGGTTCACGCGCATCGACGCGGAGGACAGGCAGCGTCTCCTGAGCTACCTGAACACGCTGTAGCACGAACGCAAAAAGCCCCGGAGGTGAAAGCCTCCGGGGCTTTTTTTTCAGTGGTCATGGTCGCCACAGGGCGACGCGGACCACCCGCGAGACCGGTTAGACCGGCTTGACGTTCGAAGCCTGCGGGCCTTTCGTGCCCTGCGTCACCTCGAACTCGACGGTCTGGCCTTCCTCCAGCGAGCGGTAGCCGCTACCCTGAATGGCCGAGAAGTGGACGAAGACGTCTTTGCCACCCTCGAACTCGATGAAACCGTACCCCTTGCTGTTGTTGAACCACTTAACGCGACCAGTTGCCACGAACCTTACCTCCGCCTCATGTGAGGCCGATTGCACCGGAACCTTGTGTCCCGGGGTCGGAAGCTTCGGCCCTGCCGAACACTAAAAAAGCCCCGAGGGGTTGTGCGTCCCTGGGGCTCTTTCTTAAGTCCAACCAGAAACCTCACTTCCAACAGAATGAAACGATAAGGCGCCGGCGCCGGAAAGTCAAGCAGTTTTTCGGCTGAGGTATCCCCAGTTTCGTGCGCCGGCCCTGCGCCCGCGGGGGACGCCTCCGGGCCGCTGGCGCGGCCCTCGGCTCGGGGTGGGGGCCCGCGGTTCAGACGTCGAGGGCCTTGAGGAACTCGGCGTTCGTGGGGTACTTGGACAGCTTGTCGAGGAGCTTCATCATCGCGTCCCGCGGCTTCATCTCGAACAGCACGCGGCGCAGCTTGTGGATGCGCGGCAGCTCCTCTTTCGTAAAGAGCTTCTCTTCCTTGCGTGTCCCGGACTTGGGGATATCGAGGGCGGGATAGATCCGCTGCTCGAAGAGAGAACGGTCGAGGACCAGCTCCATGTTGCCCGTCCCCTTGAACTCCTGGAAGATGACGTCGTCCATCCGGCTGCCGGTGTCGACCAGGGCGGTGGCGATGACCGTCAGGCTGCCGCCCTCCTCGGCCTTGCGCGCCGCGCCGAACAGGCGGCGCGGCTGCTCCATGGTGCGCGCGTCCAGGCCGCCGCTGAGCGTCCGGCCGGTGCCCGGCGTGGCGGTGTTGTGCGCGCGGGCGAGCCGAGTCAGCGAATCGAGAAGGATGACCACATCGCGTCCCATCTCGACCAGGCGCCGCGCCCGTTCGAGTACGATGCGCGCCACCGACACGTGCTGCCGCGCCATGTCGTCGGACGACGAGGCGATCACCTCGCCCCGGACGTTGCGCTTCATATCGGTCACCTCCTCGGGGCGCTCGTCGACCAGGAGGACGACCAGATGAATCTCGGAATGGTTGCGGGAGATCGAGGCGGCGATCTTCTGCAGCAGCGTCGTCTTGCCGGCGCGGGGCGGCGCGACGATCAGGCAGCGCTGCCCCTTGCCGATTGGCGTCAGGAGATCGATGACCCGCGTCGACAGCTCCGCCGGCTCCGTCTCCAGCCGGATCCTCTCGAACGGATCGATCGACGTCAGTTCGGAAAAGTGCCGCCTCTCGGCGAATTGCTCCGGCGGCACGCCATTGATCGATCGAACCTCGACCAGGCAGGCGCATCCGGCCGCCGGACCACCGCCGTGCGCGTGCCTCCCGCCTCCGGGGTGCTGACCGTGGGCCCCGTGGCGCGGGTGTCCGCCGTGGTCTGCCGCGGCCGTCGCCGGGCGGCCGCGGGAGCCTGCGGCCGACGCGAGACCTTCGATCTCGCAACCCTCGATCCCGCCGCCGTTGAGCCGCTGGTTGATGGGCCCCAGACGCAGGAGGATGTCGCGAGGGACGAAGATGTCTTCCGGCGAGGGACGGTAATTGCGCCGGGACTGACGCAGGTACCCTCCCCCTTCACCCAGGATCTCGAGGACGCCAGTCGCCTCGGTCGTGGCCTGCGGGGGGTGCTGGACCGCGGCGCGCGCGTGCGAGCCCTGCCCGGTGGCCTGGTGCGGCGGGGGGCCGCCGTGCCCGGCCGGACGATGGTGCCCCTGCGGGGCGCCGTGGCCCGGCACGTGCCCCGAGCCGTGCCCCGTTCCAGCGTCGTGCCGGACGTTTCCCTCCCGCCTGAGCTGGCCCCGCCGGTGCCTCCAGTCGCGGTGATGGCGGCGGTTCCGGTGGTGGGCGGGCGGCGCGTGGCCGCGATCGCGCTGGGCGGGATCGTCCCGCCGCGGCTCGCCCGCGGTTGAAGGCACCGCCGCTCCCGTGCCGGGCGGCGCGTCGGGATTCGCAGACGGCCGCTCCGTTGCGGAGTCGTGACGATGCGATTGCTCGGGCCGGTCATGGGAAGGCCGGCCGTGACCGTGATGGCTCTTTTCAGTCAAGGGCTAGTGCCGTTCCTGTTGGAGGGGCAGGAGAAACCCCATCGGCGTGACGCGTCATAGTACCCGGAAGCACCCTGCGGGTCAAGCCCGCGGGCCCTGGGGCTTCCCCGTCTCACGGGGGCGGGCCCTGCCGGTGGCCGTGCCGGGGCCGTTCCCTTATATTGTCGGGCATGGCATTTCTGCCCCGATCGCGACGAGGACTCTGGCTGTTCGGGGCCGCGTTCCTGGCCGCCACCGGCATCGGCGTCGACGCCCTCCTGATCGAGCCGAACTGGATCGAAGTGGTCCGCTCGGTCGAGTATCTGCCGATGGTTCGTGCGGGGGCGCCCGATCTGACCCTGATTCATCTCAGCGACATCCACATCGCGACGATCGGCTACAGGGAGCGCCGTGCCATCCAGATCGTCGACGGGGCGCACCCCGACATGATCATCGTGTCGGGAGACCTCGTGCGGGGGGGCGACCACCCCCGCGCGCTGGAGTCGTTCCTCTCGTCGCTGCACTCGCGTTACGGCAATTATCTCGTCTGGGGGAACCATGATTATTGGGACGGCCTCCCGGAGGCTTGGGGCCCCGACGTGGTCCGCCGTAAGAGGGTTGCCGTCGGGGTAATCGACGACGGC
>DAISWT010000030.1:3300-13856 GCA_036826235.1 Acidobacteriota bacterium
GGTGGTCCGCGGGGCGGGCTTCACGCTTCTCCGCAACACCAGCACGACACTCACTTACCCGGGCGGACGCATTGTGATCGCCGGGGTCGACGATCCAATAACCGGCCACGATAATCTGAGGCTCGCCATGGCCCGGGTGTCCCGCCAGGACGTCTGCATCCTGGTCGCGCACACCCCCGACATCGTCGGCAACTTGGGGAACTGGGACATCGATCTCGTCCTGGCAGGTCACACGCACGGCGGCCAGGTGCGATTGCCGCTGGTCGGTGCGCTGTATATCCCGTACGGCTCGCGCGATCACCTCGAGGGATGGTTCGATGTCCCTCCGGGAGTGCGCCTGCACGTGAGTCGCGGACTCGGGTGGTCGTGGTTCCCGGTGCGCTTCCTCTGTCGCCCCACCATCGACGTGATCACGCTGCGCACCGGTCCTCCGCCCGGGCAGCGAGTGTCGCGGAGCATCATCGGGCAATCGTAAGGAAAATGCCCGACGACGGTGCGGGTCAGCGTTCGCCGCTGGGACGTTCGGGAGGCGTTCATGTTCGACCGGCAGGGACATCTGAGCATCGCCGCGCTGTGGTCGAACTTCTGCCGGGGCATCACCAACCGGACGCGCATGACGCCCGCCGAGGCGCTGGGGATAGCGCCGCGCGGGCTCCGGATTGAGGAGGTGCTGGCGTGGAGGCAAGACTGGGGCGTTCTCAGCCCGGGACTGCTCGCCTGACCGAACGGACGCCGCCCGCACGCTCGTCGGGCAGTTTCAACACGGACAGTTTCAAACTATTGACACTCTGCGATCAACAATGCTATAGAAGCGACGAAAAAAATCCTTCGATCGTCGACCGGGATCGCGCGCGTCGTTGACGCCAGACGCAGCGACGATCGCGGCGAGCCGGGGCTCATCAGGGATGCCGGGAGCGACCGGAATACGATCGCGTCCGACGCCGGGGCCGATCCTTTCAGGATCCGAAAGGAGGTGAGTGGCCATTCCGAAGAAGAAGAAAGCCGCCAAGAAGAAGGGGGGGAAGAAGGGGAAGAGGTAGGTCCCCTTTCTCTGCACTGGCTAGCGAGGGGTGACGCCGTCACCCCTCTTCTTTCGTTGCTCGAGGATCCCGTGAATTCATCCCGAACGTGGAAGAGTGGCGAGACGTGCCGGATTTCCGGATCGTACAGGTGCCAGAACTGCCACCTCGCGGGACGCGAGCTGATCAGGGAGTTCGAGGCGGGAAAGATCTTCCCGATGTGCGACTCCTGTCCGGAGAAAGACGTCACCTGGCGCCTGCTCAAACCGGCCGCCGCCTTCAAGGCGACTGCTTGACCCCGCGGCGCTCCCGCAGGCGCCGCCTCTTCCCTTCGATCTCCTCCATTCTTTCCGCGAGAGTCTTCTCGAAGCCGGCTGGCTTCGGCTCGTAATAACGCCGCCCCCTGAGCCGCTCCGGCAGACATTCGAGGTCCGTGGTGCCTTCCTCGAAGTCATGGGCGTACTGGTAGTCCCGCCCGTAGCCGAGCGTCTTCATGAGCCCCGTCGGCGCGTTACGAATCGCGAGCGGCACGGGATCGGTCAACCCCGATCTCAAATCCTCCTGGACGCGGCCGAACGCGACATAGAGCGCGTTGCTCTTCGGGGCGAGCGCCAGGTAGATCGCCGCCTGCGCCAGCGCGAGCGCGCCCTCCGGCATCCCGAGAAAATCGAAGGCGTCCCTGGCCGCCAGAGCGACGCCGAGCGCCCGGGGATCGGCGTTCCCGATATCCTCCGACGCGAAGCGCACCATGCGCCGCGCCAGGTACAGGGGATCCTCTCCCGACTCCAGCATGCGCACCAGCCAGTAGAGCGATGCGTCCGCGTCGCTGTTGCGCATCGATTTGTGCAGCGCCGAGATCAGGTTGTAGTGCTCCTCGCCCGCCTTGTCGTACAGCAGGGGTGTCCGCTGGGCCGCGCGGTCGATTGCGGCGCGATCGATCGGTCGCCTTCCGTCGGGGGCCTCCGCGGACGTCATGGCGAGCAGCTCGAGGATGTTCAGGGCCCGCCGCGCGTCCCCCCCCGACAGGGACGCCAGATAAAGAAGATCCTCGTCGCCTGCCGCGACCCGGCGGGCCGCGACTCCTTTCGGGGAGACCAGGGCGCGTTTCAGGAGGGTGACGATGTCGTGGTCGTCGAGCCGGCGCAGCGTGTACACGGCACAGCGGGACAGCAGGGCTGCGTTCACCTCGAACGACGGGTTTTCCGTCGTGGCACCAATGAGGACAATCGCCCCGCTCTCGACGAAAGGGAGAAAGGCGTCCTGCTGCGCCCGGTTGAATCGGTGGATCTCGTCCACGAACAGGAGCGTCCGCTGGCCGGTGGCGCGCCGGTACTGTCCGGCGGCGCTCATGATCTCCTTGATTTCCTTGATGCCCGCGAGGACGGCGCTGAACTGGAGGAGCTGCGAGCGGGTCAGCCGGGCGATCAGGCGCGCCAGAGTGGTCTTCCCGGATCCCGGCGGGCCCCAGAGAATCATCGATGGGACCGCGTCCCGACCGATCGCCTCCCGCAGCGGCCCCCCCGCGCCGATCAGATCGTCCTGGCCGACGATCTCCTCGAGGCTCTCGGGACGCATGCGGTCGGCGAGCGGCGCCATTCCGCCGGCCTGCGCGCCGATCTCTTCCTCCGCCGGCCGCGCCGGCGGCCCGGACGTCCGGGCGGTTCCGGGATCCGAACCAAAGAGATCCATCACAGGAGGTTAGACGGCGGGCAGGTGCCTGTCAAACGGGCACAGGGCGCCGCCGGCACGGATGGCGCGAGCCGATGGCCTGCTTCAGCCGGCGTTCTTTTGGAGGACCGGCATGCGCACCGATCGTTCCACCGGAATCTCGTCAGTGCCGGTCTGCCCGAAGCGGTGCATGTCCCGGACCTTGCTGTTCGCGAGCGTCGTGACGACGGCGTCGTACACGGATAGCGCCGCCATGAGCGACTCGCGCGCGTGTTTCTCGAACGATTTCAGGACGCGCGCGATCTCGACATCGACGAGCTCGCGCGGCTCCCGCTTGACCGCCTCGCGCACAGCCGCGACTGCCCCGTTGATCACTTCGAGCGCGTCCGCCAGGATCTTGCGCTCATCCGGAGTAAAGGAATGGAACTGGTAGGCCAGCTCGTAGATCTCGGCCTTGAGTCGTTCCATTTCGGTGGACCCGTTCTCCCAATGCCGGCCCGTCAGGATCCATTCGATTGATGTGTGACCGATCCGGGCGAGCTCGAGGAGGCGTTTCACCTCCGGGAGGATGCCGTTCTCGTACTTATGGACCGCGGGCTGGGTGGCGCCAAGAAGCTCGGCCATCTGCCACTGTCGCAGTCCCTTGCTCTTTCTCAGGGACTTGATGCGTTCGCCGATCACGACCTTGTCGAGTGGTTCCACGTTAGACTCCCGATTAGCAAAGTAATTTTCCGGGCCAGCAACGGGGTGGATTCCCCGGAAACCCGCGACCTGTCTGTGATTTCGACGGAATTATACGGCGACCTAAGGGTGAAAGCAACGAAATAGATAAGCGTCCGGAATCGAGAGACGAGTTCTGCCCGGCGCGGGGTGACCGGGGCCGGAAGGCCCCTTGGTGCGCAGAAGCTTCGCTTTTTCAGGGGTTTGACGGAAGGGTGGACGACCCTGCAGTCGATCCGGCGCCGGCCGGGGGCGTGCTGTAGGTGAATCCAAGGAAGGCCCCGATGTCTGGAGTGTTGTAGAACGGATCGATGTTCTCGATGAACCCGGACTCCAGGCATGGCCCGCGCGGCAGGCGATGACGGAACCCGGCGAAGACCTCCATGGCCACCTTCCCCAGGTCGTTTCCCGGACGGAAGGGGAACGGCCCGCCCGTCCTCAACACCTGACCGATGAAGCTCGTGTGCGGCGTTGGCGAATAGGCGTAGGCCACGAATAGGCTCCGCGAGTCCTTGATCGGCAGGCCGGGGGCCAGGCGCCAGTCGCCGAGAACGTTGAAGGCATAGCCGCCGTGAATCGCCGATCGTCCCCAGCGCTTCGAGACGCGGAGGGCGCCCCCGTAATCGATGGAGCCGCTGCCGTCGAGGGTCCTGAAATCGCCGGTCGGGATCTTCGCGGAAAGCGTGGCGTTCACGGCCGGCGCGCGCCTCCGCTCCCGCCGCAGCGCCCCCGTGATCGACAGGACGATGTCTCCCACTCGGAACCCGTCCGGCGGTCTGTCGAAATAGACCGTCTCCCCGTCGCCGATATAACCCGCACGGAACTGGTTGTGGGCGAAGCCTGTCCTGCCGCCCTCCGGCAGGCTGAAGCGGCTGTGGAACGAATCGATGAATCCGTCGAGAAACCCGCTGCTGTGGGTCAGGAATGGCAACTCGACGCCGATCTCGAGCCCCGGTGTCAAACCCACCCGGGCGTTGAGGACGGTTCTCAGAGTCTCGCCGTCGAGGATGTAGGAGGAGTCCGAGGGCTGGACGGTGGCGATCGATTTCAGAACCGGAAGCGTGACACGGCCGTCGTAAGTCGCGGCGCCGGTCCGCTCGAACAGCAGCACCAGGTCGTCGGTGGCGACCATGGTGTTCTCGTAGGTGGCGCTGAGGGCGAAGCGCGCCCCTCGCGCCGGCTGGACGTCGGCGCCCGCCGGCGCCTGGTCGAGGAACAGGAGCTTGAAGGGGAGCTGGTCCCGGAGAGGGAAAGGGTCGTCCAGGTCGGAGGCGGAGACGGTTCCGGGAACTGTCATGACAAGGGACGCGAGGAGGAGAGCGCGCAACATCCGTGCGCAGACTAGCATGACTCAGCTTCCATGGATGAACCGCGCTAGCGATTTCTCTTGACCGGCTCCCTTCCTTGGGTTAGGACATCGCCTCGATGAACCCGATCCTGCAGGTCCTCCTGTTCGTGGCGCTGGTGACGCTGGCCTCGAAAGGCGCGGGATTGCTCAGCACCCGCTTCGGGCAGCCGGCCGTGTTCGGGGAGATCCTCGCCGGTCTGGTCCTCGGGCCGAGCTTCCTGAACATCCTGAACTGGGACATCTTCGCACCGCGTTCCGGCGTCGAGGGCCTGCACGCGGATCTGTCAGGTGTGGTGCAGGCGCTCGCCGAAATCGGGGTCACCCTGCTGATGTTCGTCGCCGGGATGGAGACCGACCTCGGCGAGATGCGCCGCGTGGGCCGAGTCGCCTTCTGGGCGGCTTTCGGCGGAGTGATCCTGCCTCTGGGCTCCGGTGGCGCGGCGGCGCACCTGTTCGGCTACGGCTGGGGGGAAGGCTTCTTCATGGGGGCCGTGCTGACGGCCACCAGCGTGAGCATCTCGGCCCAGACCCTGATGGAGCTGAAAGCCCTGCGTTCGAAAGAAGGGAGCACCATCCTCGGTGCCGCGGTCATCGACGATGTCATGGGCATCATCGTGCTGTCTCTGGTCGTCGCCTTTGCGGGGCATGCCGGGCCGCAGCGCGCCGCGGGCGCCGCCGTTCTCTGGGTCTGCGTGCGCATGACGCTGTTCTTCTCTCTCGCCTGGTTCGTGGGTCGCCGCTACTTCGAGCCCGCGGCCGCCGTCGCCACCCGCCTGGGCGTCAGCGAGCCTCTCATGGCCTTTGTCGTGGCGGCGGTCTTCCTGTACGCGTGGGCCGCGGAGTACCTGGGAGGCGTCGCGGCGATCACCGGCTCGTACCTCGCCGGCGTGCTGTTCGGTCAAACCTCCTTCAAGGAGCGGATCGATCGGGGCGTTCACCCCCTGACCTACTCCTTCTTCGTGCCGGTGTTCTTCATCAACATCGGGCTGCGCGCGGATATCCGGCAGATCGCCGGGAAGCTCCCCCTCGCCCTCTTCGTCCTCGCCGTGGCGGTCCTCGGGAAGGCGATCGGTTGCGGGGCCTGCGCCTGGCTTTCAGGTTTCCGGTACAGGGAGGCGCTGCGTGTGGGGGTCGGAATGATCTCGCGCGGCGAGGTGGGGCTGATCGTCGCGGGCTACGGCCTGGCGCATGGCATCATCGGTGCCGACATCTTCTCGGTGATGGTGCTCATAGTCCTGATCACCACGATGATCACGCCGGTCTGGCTGCGCTTCGTCATTCCGCCGGCCCCGGGGGACGGGACGCCGGTGCTCTTCGAGTCGGTGGACCACCTGGAGCGCCGGGATGATTAGGAGAGGAGCCGATCCGGGTGTCGGGTACGGCCGGCAGGTCAGCGTTGCGGGGCGGCCAGCCGGGCGATGTCGTCTTCCAGATCCTTCAGGTCGCCAATGGCGGCAATGCGGCCGCTGACGTCGAGCAGGACGTAGTGCGGGATACCCTCTTGGGCCACCCCGTACAACCTGGCAATCGGGCCGCGCCACCCGCCGCCGTCGAAGATCTGAATGCCGGGCAGGTGGTGGTTGTACACGAACGCTTCGAACGCCTTGCGGTCCTCATCGAGGCTGACGCCCACGATCCGGAGCGAGCCGGCGTGCTGATCCGCGATCCTCCGGATCGGTATGACCGCCTTCAAGCACGGCGGGCAGGTGCTGGACCAGAAATCAATCAGCACCGGCAAGCCCCGCAGGTCCTTCAAGAAGACCTCCTTGCCGTTCAGGTCGAGGCCGGAGAATACCGGCGCCTCCATGCCCGGGTGCAGTTCCGCCGGCGCCATCGGCGCGGTCCACACCTGAGCCGGGTCCTGCGTCAGGTCGATGGAGAGCGTGCCGGACCCCCGGCCCAGGAGGATCCGAGTGCGCAGCGTCTGCTCGGACTGGAGCAGGGCCAGAACCTGCTGCGGCGAGATTGGATCGAGGTCGACCAGGCTGCGCCCGTTCACCGCCAGAAGGACGTCCAGCGGCCGCACGCCGGCCCGCTCCGCCGGAGATCCCTTTGCAACCTCGGTCACGACCACACGATCGGAGCGGATCTCCAGGGTCATGCCGGCGACCCGGACGACGGGCGCGGATGGATGAGGTGCCTTGGTGGAAGGTGCGGGCGGGGCGGCGAACACGGGCGACAGGGCCGCCGCCAGGAGCGCGGGCCACGGGAATCGATGCCTCCGCTTCACGATCAATGATGTTAACATGCGCCGCCGACGGGAGAGGGCCATGCTGGCGATGCCAGCGTTGGTTCGCGTGCGGCGCGCCATGAGATCGTCGCGCCGGATCCTGGCGTCGCTGGTGCTCGCGGGGTCGTGCATGTCCTCGTCCGCATGCTCCGGAAAGGACGCCCGCTTGACCTGGAGCGACCTCCGCGAACGCTACTTCACAGGCTACCTCGAGAGAGATCCGGTCACCGCGACCTACCTCGGCGGAGACGCGTACAGCCCCGCGCTTGCCGACCTCAACGCGACCCTGCCGGACGTCACGAAGGAGGGGCGCGCCGACGCAGTGGCGTTCTATCGGTCGATCCTGGCCTCCCTGGAAAAAATCGATCCGGCGACTCTGGGCCCCGACGGCGCCATCGACCGCGAAGTCGTCCGGGCGCAAGTCCGATTCCTCCTCCATCTCCTGGACGACCTGCGTTACTTCCAGCGAAGCGTCGACACGTACACGGTCGCGCCGTTCCGCAGTGTCGACTGGCAGATCCAGCAAATGACCGGGATCGAAGGAGGCGGGCGCGGGACCGCGCAGGAATGGGACCGGGTGGTGCGGCGCGTCCGGGCGATTCCGGCCTACCTCCACGCGGCGCAGTTGAACCTGCGCGAGGGCATCCAGGCCGGCAACGTTCCCGACCACCGTATGGTGCGGTTCGACGGGATCGACACCGCGGCGAGCAACGCCGCCTATTTTGCGGAGACTCTTCCCGCGCTGGCCGGCAGATACCTGAAGAGCCAGCCCTGCGAAGTGGATGTGGTGAAGAGGCTCCAGGAAGCCGGCCCCGCCGCGGCCGGGGCCTTTCGTGAGATGGGTTCGTTTCTCGAGGAGGCCTACGGGTCGTCCGCGGGCGCCGATCGATACGCGGCGGGCGAACAGGAATACGCATGGCGCCTGAGCAACAACCTGAGGCTCGGTCCCCAGGAGACGGCCGGGTCGCTCTTCGAGTACGCCCGCGGCAAGGTGGAGGATAGCCAGGGGCAGCTGATCGAGGTGGCGCAAGAGGTCGCGCGCCGGCGGAAGCTCCGTCTCGACTGGGGAAGCCGGGTGGCCTCGCTGCGATCCGTGCGTGCCGTGATGGATGTCCTCTCGAGGGATTACCCGCAGAGCGACGGCGAGATGTTCCGGATCTATCGCGCCAAGGCGATGGAGCTGGTGGAGTACGCCCGCCGGCACGGCATGTTCGATCCGCCGAAGGAGTACCGGCTCGAGATCGTCGAGACGCCGCCGATGCTGGAGGGCACTCTCGAAGCGGCGTACTACCCGGCCCCGGTTTTCAAGTCATCGGGGATCGGACGGTTCTATCTGACGGCCTCGCACGGCGACCTCGGCGTCCTGAAGGAGAACAACGTTCACGCGGTCGCCGATCTGTGCGCGCACGAAGGGTTTCCGGGACACGATTGGCAGTATCAGTACATGCGGCAGAGGTCGCGTTCGATCGGCAACGTGCGATGGCTGACACCGGGGGCGGTCGAGGACTCCTCGTCGATGTGGGAGGACAGCATGTTCTCCGAGGGCTGGGCCCTGTACGCCGAGCAACTGGTGGGGGAGCCGCAGCCGGACGCGCCGGCGGGCTTCTACGCGCCGGAAGAGCGGCTGTACCAGCTGAAATGGCAGACGCTGCGCGACGCCCGCGTGCGTATCGATACGGGCCTGCACACGGGCCGGATGGGGTTTGACGAGGCCGTCCGGTACTATCTCGAGAACGTCGAGTTCCTGCCAGACGCCTGCGCGGGGTCCGGGAAGGACCCGGTTCGCGCCGCCGTTTGTGCCGCCGCCCGCCGCGCCATCTACCGCTACTCGAAATGGCCTACGCAGGCGATCACCTATCACCTGGGCAAGCGGGACATCCTCGACTTGCGCGAGCGGGTCCGTCGCCTGCAGGGGGGCGGGTTCTCCCTGCGCGGCTTCCACGAGCGGTTTCTCGCGGTCGGGACCATCCCGGCTGGCTATTTCCGCGAGCAGCTGCTGCAGGAGGTCCGCCGGCCGTGAGCGGAGGCTCCTAGACAGTCGTCTCGGGCGGGAACCGCAGCGGGCGCGGAGGCGGCGTGTCCGCCGCATCCGCCCGGCTTTCCGGCTGGAGCGCGTCCTCCGTGCTCCGCCGCGCGGCGCCATCGATCTCCACTTTCAGCGAGCGGAGTCCCTGATCGAGCAGTCGGGCGAGCAAGCGAGGGCCCGCGCCGAGCCGTTCCAGTATTAATCGCGGGCCGTGGAGGCGGGCACGCAGTCGCCAGGTCACCTTCGTGGTCGTGGATCCGACGGGTTCGAGCGTCAGCGAGCCAAGGTGGCCGCGCAGGCCGCGATGCGTCCCCAGCGAGTCCCCGCGCAGGGCCACGGCGAGCTCCCTGCCGGGATCGTTCCGCACGATCTCGACATCGGCCCAGTACCCGGTCCCGCCCCAGCTTCCCAGGGCCCGCCACACCGTTCCGGAGCGCTCGCCGTCTCCGCGTCGCAGCACCCAT
Organism: Acidobacteriota bacterium; assembly: GCA_036826235.1. Classification (GTDB taxonomy): domain Bacteria; phylum Acidobacteriota; class Polarisedimenticolia; order Gp22-AA2; family Gp22-AA2; genus Gp22-AA3. The sequence continues at coordinate 12,776 of DAISWT010000030.1, forward strand.
TCCGTGATCGGGCAGAGTTCGCGCGCCTTGCCATGGCGCGAGTGCAGGGTCGGGAAATGGCGGATGAACTGCCAGGCGCGGTCCGCCGGCGCATGGACCAGGACGGACCGAGTCACATTGACGCGCCCGGCGATCACCAGCCCCAGTGCGACGACCGCCACGGACAGGAGCGCGAGCGCGATGACGAGAGGATGAAGGTTTGCTGCGCCGCCTGCGAAAACCAAGTGTGCGCTCCTCAGGACGCCCTCTCCACCTGTCCCGGACGCACCATCCGGAAGGAGTGGAGGCAGCGCGGCGTTCGAGTCGTGTGACGAACCAGCGGCGAGAAGATAGCAGCAGAAAGATACCACGGGATCGGTCGCGGCGCATCCCTGATTTGTCCACCGCGGGGCGGGGCGCAGGCGGCCGCGGGCGGCGCTATAATGTCCATGTTATGGGACAGACCACCGCTCCCCTGGCGAAAGCCCTGTCGGATCTGACGCGGGCGGGGGAAATCTACGACCATCTCCCGGACCGCGCGGTACGCTGTCATGCCTGCGGCCACCGCTGCTTCATTCCAGAAGGCCGGCCGGGCGTGTGCAAGGTCCGGTTCAACGAGGGCGGCACTCTCAAGGTGCCGTGGGGATACGTCGGGGCCCTGCAGTGCGACCCCGTCGAAAAAAAGCCGTTCTTCCACGCCCTCCCTGGGGCCCTCGCCCTGTCCTTCGGGATGCTCGGCTGCGACTTCCACTGCGCCTACTGCCAGAACTGGATTACCTCGCAGGCGATCCGCGATCCGAAGGCGGTGGCGCCGCCGGAACGTGTATCGCCCGGGGCGCTGGTGGGGCTGGCGAAAAAGTACGAGGCCGCCATCCTCGCGTCGACTTACAACGAGCCTCTGATCACCTCGGAATGGGCAGTCGCCATCTTCAAGGAGGCGGTGGGAGCCGGGCTCGTCTGCGCCTACATCAGCAACGGCAACGGCACCGACCGGGTGCTGGAGTACATCCGGCCGTACGTCCGCCTCTACAAGGTGGACCTGAAATCATTCCGCGACCGGGGTTACCGCGACCTCGGCGGCACGCTCCGGAATGTGCTCGAC
>DAISWT010000031.1:0-10049 GCA_036826235.1 Acidobacteriota bacterium
GTGGCTCACCCTCGCCGACCGGTTCTATGACGCGTCCGTCGCCGCGCCCGGGTCTCCCGGAGACTCGCCGGCACCGCCCGTCGGGGGTGGCGCCGGCTCGAAGGACTGGCCCTGCAGCCGGCGCAGCAGGTCCTCCCCCTTCTGGCGCTCCTTGTGCGCCTGGAAGCGCTTTCCGAGGTTGTCGTAGGCCTCCGCCAGCTTGATGTGGGCGTCCACCTCGAGGCGGGTGAGCGGCTGGGTGTAGGCCCACTTGAGGTAGGTCTCCAGCGACTCCGCCGCCTCCTTGTCCTTCTTGATCTTGTGCGACGACACGCCGATCAGGTAATCCACCAGCGGGTAGTCGTCTCTTTTTTCCTTCTCGCGCGCGATGCGCCGGGCCTCCTTCAGCTCGTCGATCGCCTGCGGGTGCCGGCCCAGGTAGTACAGGTTGCGTCCGTAGTTGTAGCGCACCACCGAGGCATCGCCGTACTGCCGGTTCGCTTTCTCCAGGTACGGATCGGCTTTCCAGTAGTCGTGGGAGTCCATGTAATAGGTTCCGAGGCTGAACAGGGCATCGAGATTGCCGGGGTCGAGCTCCAGGACGCCCCGCCACTCGCCGAGCGCCCCGTCGATGTCGGACTGCTGCAGGAGGCACTCGCCCATCACCCAGCGGGACTTCACCGTCTGACCGAGCGCCTGCAGCTCGCGCGCCAGGTCCTTGCCCCGCACCGGGTCGCCGGCAATGCCGAGGTAGGACTTGGCGAGGTTGTACAGGAAGTCGGCCTTCTCCTCCGGCAGAGCGCCGTAGTTCGCCAGATGCGGCACGATCGAGGACCCGGCGGCTTCGAGGGCCGCCAGGAAGGGCTCGTTGCCGTGCACCGTCAGATCGCGCATCGACGCGAACTCGACGGCCGAACGATCATCGTCGTTGCCGGGCCCTTCACCCAGGACGCGGCGCAGGTCGTTCCCCGCCAGGCGGAAGGTGTACAGGATCTCGTTCGGACTGATGACCGTGATGCGACGCAGGTCGTGCGACACCTCGCCGCTGGACGAGATGACGTTGCGCATCCAGCCGACGTCGAGCTGCAGCGGCTCGGCGGAGCCGAGGAGCAGCAGGTCCTCGCTGGAGATCCTGAACAGCAGGATCGAATCGAAAGCCCCGGCGAAGGTGCGCATGACGGCGCGCAGCGCCGGCTCGCCGGCCGAGGCCACCGGCACCCGCAGCGCCAGCAGACCTCCCCGCTTCAGCCGGCGCTTCAGGAGGGACATTCCTTCGGTGGTGATGAGCGAGGCGCTCTGCGGGAGCCAGGGATCGATCCCCGCGACGATGATGACGTCGTAGGTCGACGGATCGACGAGCAGACGGGCGCGGGCCGCGTCTTTGATGCGGACGAGACGCGAGTCCTGGGCCGGCGAGTAGTTGTACGACGAGAAGAACTGCGACGCCTCGAACAGGACCGGCTCGCGCTCCAGGACCGTCAGCGACTTCACCGGGTGGCGCAGCAGCGACCCGGCGGTCACTCCGTTGAGAAGATCGATCAGCAGGACGCTGTCGGTGGGCCCGTGCACCAGGATGGGGATGTGGGCCTGCAGGACCTGGGTCCTGATGTCGTCGCCGGTCGCCCCCTCGACCTTGCCGTCGACCGTCAGCGACAGCCCCTCCACCGGCGCGGCCCCTGGCGCCGCCTGCAGCGTCCGCTCGACCATCACCGAAGAGTCGGCGCCCTCCTTATAGAACAGGACCTCGGTGCCGCGCCGCGCCGCGAGATATCCCTCGACGGAGCCGTAACGGGTCAGGGCGCGCGCGCCGTAGCGGTACAGGCCGGCGGCGACGACGCGCGGGTCCCAGGTCGCCGGCCAGCCGATGAAGATGACGACCAGGCCGATCAGCACCAGGGCGACCGTCGTCCGCAAGGCCCGCTGCCGGAACCGCGCGAACAGGAGGAACAGGATGGCCGCCCAGAGCCCGACGGCCGAAACGCACCCCATCGCCCTGCGCAGACCGAACACCGGGATCATCAGGAGGCCGACCGCCAGGTCGGCGAGGACGATTCCGAGCGCGATGTAGGTGATCACCCCGATCGCCGACCGGCGCCTTGCCCGCGCCGCTTGCGCCAGGAGCGGCAGGGCGGCGCCAAGCAGAAGTACGGCGGGGAACATGAGCGCCGCCGACACCAGCGCGTCCTGCAGCAGCGACCACCCGGGGTGTCCCAGGGAGGGCAGCAGCCTCAGATACAGCTGCGCCACCTGGGCCACGAGGTACATCGACAGGTAGGCGGCGACCGAGGCCGCTCCCATGGCCACCGCCAGGGCGACGAACGGCCCGCTCAGAATGTCCGTCAGCGCGGAGGACAGGAACACGCCGAGGGCGAGGGCCAGCAGGAAGACGGCGGCCGAGGTGGCCCGGGCGTCGAGACTGCGGCCGATGACGAACGACAGCGTCCTGTCGTAGATGAGAAGAAGCCCCCAGGCGGTGAAGGCGAACAGGGCCATGGCCGCCCCCAGGGCCCCGGCGGCTTCGGTCGTCGTCGCCTCCGTGGGCTCGCTCGGACCGGGCTCCCACGACCGGATGTCGTCGCCGGCCAGGATCGCGCCGACGATGCCGGGCCCCTCGACGCCTCGCTGGCGCAACAGAACGGTGCCCGCCGCCGCAAGCCCGGACAGGGCCAGACCGAGGAGGACCGTCCCCCGCAGACCCAGCGCCGGCATCACCAGCGACCCGGCGACGCCCAGACCGAGGGCGCTCCCGGCCAACGACAGGCCGAACGAGAAGCCGAGACTCAGGCCGACTCCCTCGGGGCGTGAGGTGACCAGCCGGCCCAGAAGCGGGGGCGAGGCGCAGTAGATGGCCGTCGGCAGGGCGAACAGAGCGAGGCCGAGGGCCAGCCGCAGCGCGAACGTTCCGGCCGCCGGCTCACCCAGCATTGGCCAGAGGGCGAGATAGGCGGTGCGGGCCGCGCGGAACACCAGGATCGACAGGACGGTGATCAGCCCGAATCCGGCCTGGGCCACCGCCAGGAGACCCATGGGACCGGAAATCCGCCGGGCGCGCACTCCGGTGAACACCGTCCCGAAGGCGGCGGCGCACGCGAAGGCCGTCACGGCAGCGCTGGCGGCCTGCGCCGTGAACCCGGCGGTCAGCGCGTAGACGCGGCAGCCGGCCACGAGCAGGAAGGCGGCCGCGGCGGCGTGGGTCAGGTAGACGGCGAAGGCGATCGTGGGGACCACGAGGCTGCCGGTCCGGATCACCGCGCCGCCGACCGGCATCCCCGGCGCCTGCACCGTGTCGCTCATAGACCGCCGATCTTACCATCGGAAAGCCTGCGGCCTTCCCCGCTGAAGATCCGCGACCGGGCGAGCCGCCAGCGGCTCAGGCGGTACAGGAGCGCCGTGCGCAGGACGCCCAGGCCGTAGCGCGCGCTCGACCACGGCCCGATCGACGACGCGTCGGGGAAGTACTTGCATGGGCTGCTCACCTCGCCGATCGAGAAGCCGAAATAGATCGCCTGGCAGAGCATCTGGTTGTCGAACACGAACCCGTCGGAGTTCTCCAGCAGAGGCAGCGTCTCCAGCACCCGGCGCGTGAAGGCGCGGAAGCCGGTGTGGTATTCGGACAGTTTGCGTCCCAGGAGGAAGTTCTCGGCCAGAGTCAGGCAGCGGTTGCTCACGTACTTGTACAGCGGCATGCCCCCCTTGAGCGCGCCGCGCACCAGGACGCGCGACCCGATGACGACGTCGAAGTGTCCCGACTTGAGGAGCGCCACCATGGCGGGGATGATGCGGGGCGGGTACTGGTAGTCGGGATGGAGCATGACGACGATGCCGGCGCCGCGCTCCAGCGCCGCCCGGTAGCAGGTCTTCTGGTTGGCGCCGTAGCCCCGGTTCCTCGGGTGAACGATCGTCGGGATGCCCATGAGACGCGCCACCTCCACCGTCCGGTCGCGGCTGGCGTCGTCGACCAGGAGGATCTCGTCCACCACGTCGCGCGGGATCTCGTCGACCGTGCGCTTCAGCGTCCGCTCGGCGTTGTACGCCGGCAGGACGACGACCACTCTCTGGCGCTCCTGCACCGTTCCTCCCCGGATGGCGTGCTATTCTAACGCGGCATGGCGCGGACCCGTTGGATTGCCTCTGCCGCCGTGGCCCTGCTGGCGGCGGCGCCTTATATCAGGTCCGTCGGCTTCGAGTTCGTCCTCGACGACCTGCACCTGATCGTCCACAACGCCTTCCTGCGCGAGGCCTGGAGCCCGATCACCGCCTTCGCGCATGATTTCTGGCACGGCACGTCGTTCGGAGCGTCCTACTACCGACCTGTGGTCACGGCGTCCTTCGCCCTGAACGGCCGTCTGCTCGGCTGGGGGCCCGGCGGGTTCCACCTGGTCAACGTCCTCCTGCACGCCGCCAACGCCGTGCTTCTCCTGGCGCTGGCCCGCCGCCTGGGCTGCCTCGATCGGGCGGCCCTCTGCGCCGCGGCCCTGTTCGCGGTGCATCCGGTCGCGGCCTGGCCGGTCGCGTCGATCGTGGCGCGGGTCGATCTCCTGCCGACGCTCTTCATCCTGCTGGCCTGGTGCGTCCTCTGCCGTCCCGCGGGCGGCAGGGTCGGTCTGCCAGGAGCGGCCCGCGTCGGCACCTTCTTCCTTCTGGCCCTCCTGTCGAAAGAATCGGCGGCCGCCTTCCTGGCGGTCCCGATCCTCGCCCTGCGCAGGATGAAGGACCCGGACGGCGGGATTCGCGACTGCCGGCCGGTGGCGATCTCGATGGGGGCCGCCGCCCTGGTCTACCTCGCAGCGCGCCGCGCCCTCGGGCTGGGGCTGCTGATGGCCCCGGGGCTGATCGACCCGCTCACGAACCCCCTGGCCCTTCTCCCGCGCAGCGCGCGACTCCTGGCGGCCCTGCGGCTCGCGGGTCGATACATGCTTTACCTGTTGGCGCCGATCCGCTTCACCGACCCGAGGAACTATTTCGAACCCGCGGCGCAATCGCCGCTGATGGGCCCCGGCGTCATCATGTCGCTGGCGCTGCTGGCGCTCTGGTCGGGGAGCATCGTCCTTCTCTGGCTGCGCCGGGATCCGATCGCCCTGCCGCTCGCCTTCGCGCTGGCGAGCTTCCTGCCGGCGTCCAACATCCTCTTCCCGATCGGCTCCCTGTACGCCCAGAACTTCCTCTACATGCCGCTCGCCGGAGCGTGCCTGGCGGCGGCCGGGGTTCTCGGGCGCGCGGAGCGGCGCGCCGGGACGACTGGCGCCCCCACCTCCCGACCGGCCGGGATCGCGCGGACCCTGGTCGCCGGAACCCTTGCGGCCGTGCTCGTCCTCGCCGCTTTTGCGGAGGCCGGCATCTGGCGCGACGACCTGTCGCTCCTGACCGCCTGGAGCGAGCGCTTCCCCAACTATCCCCTGGCGCAGAGCGCCCTGGGGGTCGCGCTCCTCGACCGGCACGATCCGGCCGCCGCGGTTGCCCCCCTCCGGCGGGCCCTCGCCCTCACCGACCGCAGCCTCGAGGCGCACTACAACCTGGGGGTGGCTCTCCTGCTTCTCGGCCGCCCAGCCGAGGCGGAGCGGGAGGCGCGCGCCGCGCTTCTCCTGGCGCCCGGCTTCGCTCCTGCGCTCCAGCTTCTCGACAGGACCGCGCGGCGCTCCGGAAGCACCCCTCCGGGGGCGGCCTGGATGCCGCGATGACGTGCTATTCTGCGCCCCTATGCCCCGGAACCGCTGGGTTCCCTGCGCACTCGTGGGTCTGCTGGCGATCGGACTCCACCTGCGCACCCTCGCCTTCGGATTCGTGTTCGACGATGAGGACCTGATCGTCAGGAACTTTTTCCTGCCGCAGCCGTGGAGCGCCCTGCACGCCTTCGCGCATGACTTCTGGTACGGATCGGTGGCGTACGGCGGATACTACCGACCCCTGGTCACGGCGACTCTGGCGCTGAATGGCAGGCTGTTCGCTTGGAGCCCCGCCGGCTTTCACCTGCTGAATGTCCTCCTGCACGCCCTCAACGCGGCTCTCCTGTTCCTCCTGGCGCGGCGCCTGGGTGCCGCCGGACCGGCTGCGGGCCTCGCGGCCGCGTTGTTCGCCGTCCATCCGGCGGCCGCCTGGCCGGTCGGCTCGATCGTGGCGCGCGTGGACCTCCTTCCGGCCACCTTCGTCCTGCTCGCCTGGATCGCCTGGACCACGCCCCGGCCCGGCCCGGCCGCCCCGCTCTTCGCTGCTGTCTGTTTCCTGCTGGCGCTCCTGAGCAAGGAATCGGCCATCGCCTTCCTGATCGTGCCCCTGATGGGCTTGCGACAGACGGAGCCCCAGCCGCCGACCGGGGCGCCGGCGCGACCGCCGGGCTCGCACCTTCTTGCATGCCTCACGGTCGTGACCGCGCTTTTCGCCTACCTGGCCCTGCGCAGATGGTCGGGGGTGCCGTTGATGGTCGAACGGGAAGCGGTCGACCCGCTGGTCAATCCCCTCGCCAGGCTGCCGTTGCCTTCACGCCTCTACGCGGCGCTGGAGCTGAGCGGGCGCTACCTGCTCTACCTCCTCGTGCCTGCCCACCTCACTGATCCGCACGGATACGGCCCGGCCTCGACGCCCCCGGCCGCGACGGATCTCGGAGTCGTCCTGTCCGGTCTGCTCCTGGTCGCGTGGGTCATTGTGGTCCTGGTTCTGTGGATACGCCGTTCCCGCCTGGCGGCGCCGCTGGCATTCTCGCTCGGGTCGTTCCTGCCGGCCTCCAACCTGGTGACACCGATCGCCTCGCTGTACGCGCAGAACTTCCTGTACCTGCCGCTCATCGGATTCTGTCTCGCGCTGGGGGATCTCCTGGGGAGGCTCAAGTGGAGCGTCGAAGCCGGCGAGCCCGATGACGCACGACGCCGAAGACTCGCCTGGGTGGCCGCGAGCCCGCTCCTCGGTCTTCTGGCGATCGGATCGTTCCGCGAGGCCGGCATCTGGCGCGACGCACCCACCCTGTTCTCGTCCTGGGCCAAACGCTTCCCGAACTACGCCCTGGCGCACCAGCGCCTGGGCCTGGCCCTTCTCGAGACCGGGCAGCCCGCCGCCGCCGTCGGCTCGTTCAGGCGGGCCCTGTCGCTCGACGATCGCAACGTGGAGACCTATGACAAGCTGTCCATGGCCCTGATGATGGCCGCGCATGGCCGGCCCGACCTGGAGGAATCTCTCAAGCACAACCGGACGGCTGTGTCGTTGATGGTCAGGAGCCTGGGCGAGGCGCGTACCCGGGCCGCTCAGATCCTCATCGACCTGGACCGGCCGACGGAGGCGGAGCAGGAGGCGCGCGAGGCCCTGCGGCTGCTGGCGGACCTGGCGCCCGCGCGGGCTGCCCTGGCCGAGTCGCTGTTCCGCCAGAAGCGTTACGACGAAGCCGCCGCCGAGTTCAAGGGGATCGTCCGCCTCCAGCCGGACGACCCGAACGCCCGGTCAGCCTACCTCGTGTCACTCATCGATGCCGGCGATCTCGAGGAGGCGCGGGCCCAGGCGAACGAGGCCCGCAGGACATTTCCGCAGCTGGCCTGGTTCGACTTCTGTCTGGCCCGCATCGAGGCCCGCAGCGGCCACAAGCAGGAGGCGCTCAGGCTCCTCAAGGCCTGCGTGACGAGAGATGCCGCGGCGCGCTCCTGGATTGGGCAGGTGAACGACTTCCATCTCTACCGCGGGGAGCCGGAGTTCGACGTCCTGCTCAAGTAAAAAAAGGGCCACCGGGACTGACGACCCGGTGGCCCGAACTTTCGAGGTCAGGACCCCTAGCTTGTGATGGGGCCCTGGTTGGCGCAGGCGTCGTTCGACTTGGAGCACGTCACCGCGCGCGCCTCGATCTTTTCCGTGTGGACAATTGCAGGTTTTTCGTAGGCCTTCTTCATGAGTCCTCTCCCTCTCCGTTAGAAGTTGACCGGGGCGGCGTCGATGAACGTGCCATCGTTGAGCAGGGCGCGCACGACGACATCCTTCCCACCCTGGAAGGCGCCCATGGCGACGTCAACGGAGTAATGCGATGCTCCGCCGGCACCGGTCGGAGCGACGCTGGTCAACTCCGCCAGACCGGATTTCTTGTGCGTCAGGAGCTTGAAGGCCGCCAGATTGATCTCCGAGCTGGTCGACCAGGTCACGTGGATCTTGCCGGTAGCCTTGGAGGCCGCTACGCTCTCGGCCTTCGGTGAGGCGGCGCCTGCCGGCGGGATCGGGGTGGATCCCGTCAGCGACTCGCTCGTGAGGGTCTGGGCGAATGACGAGGTACCCCCGACGAAGAGGCACTGGCCCGAGGTAGGCGCCGGAAGATTAGCGACCAGCGTCGCGTCGCCAGTCGCATTGGGCGTAACCGTGGTCTGCAGCCAGAGGGTGGTGCAGGTTCCCGTGCCAGGCCCGCTGCAGCAGGCGGCCGGAGCCCCGGCGCCCGTGCACAGTACATTCGAGTTACCCGTGCCCCCGAGGTTGGAGTTCGTCGGGCTCCCTGCTGAAGGACAGGTATCGACCTTGGCGTAGACATGGCCCAAGGTGATCGTCTTGTCAAAGTTGTCATCGCATGCGGCCCCGAGGGCCAGCCCAAGGCTGCCGGGGTCGCAATCGGTATAGACGGGCGGCTTGTCCTGGTGCAGACTGAGGGTTGCCGTGTTCCCCGCAGTGCTCACGTTCCTGACCTGAAGCCGCGCATTGGCGCCACAGGCGACCGGCGTGATGGCGCCGGTGGCCGGATCGAACGGTTGCGCCGCCTCGAACTGGAACGCCAGCCCCGGATCGTGACCGCTCACCGAAAGAATGAGACTCTTTCCCTGCCCGTCAACGACAACGACGGCGATGCGATGCGGAACTTGACCTGGGGGAGCCGGGCAGCCGACCCACTGATTCACGAAGGCGTCGGTCTCGATGGTGACGTGACCATCGTTCGCAACACCGGAGCCGACCTGACTGCAAATGACTCCGACACCGGGGTCGCTGGAATTCTGGGCCCGGCAGGCCACCCGCATCGAATCGCTATTGTCCGTCTTGGGCGCTCCGACCTCGTAAATGAACGCCTGCACGGGGACACTGTCGTCGCACAGGAAGTACGAATCGAGTTGGTGTCCGATGGGCGTCGGGGTACCGCACTGTGCCCAGGCTGTCGAGCCGCCGAGGCCGATCGTCACAAACAAGGCAACCGCACAAAGAAGAACGACTCTTTTCATGACGGAATCTCCCTCCATGAGGTCACGCTCGCTTAGAAGTGCGCCGGGATGAACTGCTTGCAAGGACCGGAGGCGTTCGCGGTGCAATTCACCGGCCCAGGCTCAGTGATCTTGACCGCCTCGCCCAATACCAGGTTGATCCCGGTCGCGGCGCCCGAGAAGCAGGTGGCCGACTGTGGCAGGTTCGTAGTGGGGTCAATCCTGCTGACCGTAGCTGTAAGAGTGATCGCACTGCTAAGGCCAGTCTGATTACACAGGTCTTTCACCGTCACAGCGGTGGTGTGGTAGGGAACGCTGAACCAGGTCAAACCCTTGCCGGTAATAGGGGAACCGACGCAGGTGCCAAAGCCCTTCGATTGGCAGCAATTGGCCGACTGGGCGGCGGCACAGGTGCCGGTGTTATTCCCCGTGCAGCAAGCGGCAGGAGATCCTGCGGCGGTGCACATGCCATTCCCGCCCGTGGTGCCGGCGCCGCTGCAGAACAGGTTCGTCGTGCAATTGCTGGACCCCTGGGACGTGAAACAGTTCGCCGGCACGCTTACTTGGAGCGTGGGGTCATGGGAACCGACGATGATGATGCTGCTCGGCGCGCCCGTGCTGGTGACCTCTGTGACCCGGAACCCCAGGCCTGCGAATTGACCCGTACTGGCTGGTCCAGGCAAAGGAACGTTGTTGGCGCTGGCGGTTCCGCAGGTGGCGCTCTGCGGAATGTTGGTAGTAGGGTCAATCTTGGTCACGATGGCTGCGCTACCGATGGTCGTCTTCAAGCCCGTCTGGTTGCAGAACCCACCAAAGGATCCGTAAGGATTGTTGTATGGAATTGAGATCCAGTTCTCATTTTTCGCTGCCCCAGGAGCAGTCGAGAAGTTGGTGATCGGCTTGTTCAGCTTGAACCCCATGTTCGAG
>DAISWT010000031.1:10083-13728 GCA_036826235.1 Acidobacteriota bacterium
ACCGCCAGCACCACGGCCAGCGTCATGCGCGATGGTTTGAATCTGATCATGTCCTTTGCCTCCTTCTCATTAGGCCTGTGCGGAACCGTTGACGAACCGGTAAGCCGGGTCGCTGCCGACCTGTCCCCCCGTATGTACGCTCAAACCTTCTTTTGTCAAGAACAAAACTTTCTCCAGACGACTCACTCGACCCTGTAGAACACGACCGGAGACGAGTCCGGCTGCCGATCGACCCACACGTTCCCCCTGACGACGTGGGTCTCGCCGGCGCCGACGCGCCGGGGGTCGCTGGTCTTCAGGACTGTGTAGGACGCCTTCTGCCCGTCGCTCCACGCCAGCCTGACAACCCCCTGGTCTGCAATGACTTCGATACGCGTCACCGCGTCGGCACGAGAGGAGAGCTGCGCCTGGTGCCTCAGGGCCAGCGGCACCAAGAGGGCCACGAGACAGGCCGCGGCGGCCGTCATCAGCCTGTATCGAGGCATGAGAAGGACGCGAGTCGGGAGCCAGGAGACCGAGCGACCCCGTACGGCGCGGCCGGCGGCTTCCAGGGCGATTCCCTGGCGGACGGAGTCGGGTAGCTGGAAATCGGCCCTACCTGCGCTCCTGGCAGCCAGAACAAGCTCCGAAACCGCAGATTCCTCGGACCGGCACGAGGGGCAGACGGCCAAGTGCCTGTGGACACGTCCTGCTTCGCTGGCCGGTAGATCGTCACCGGCGGTAAGGGAAACGAGTGACTTGATCTTGGAGCATTCGCTCATGCTGCTATATACCCGACCCGGGAGCAACCCGTTCAATCGGTATTCCGGATTTCTTCAGGGACAGCCGCCGGATGAGGGGACCCCGGGCTTTCCGGTCGGGACCGCGACCGTATAGTTTCCGGGGACCCCTGCGACCGTGGCGCGCACCAGATAGAAGTACGAATCTCCGATTGGAGGGTTCGTGGTGTCCGGGAAATTCGCGGTGTCGGTGTCGGTGATGTCGTTGGCCACGCAGGTCACGGGACCGAGGCTGTTGCTGGGGGTCCCGGGCGTCACCAGCTTGAGCCGCCCGCGGATGACGTCGTAGGTCCCCCCCGCGACGACCCCCCAGGTGTAGACCGTCTGGGACTGCCCGAACAGGCTGGTCGCGAGCAACGGGTCGCCCAGCGACATCTGGTTCACCAGGACGGTGATGGTGTCGTTGAAGTTGTCGGCCACCGCCAAGTCCCACTTGCCGTCGCCGTTGCAGTCTCCGGCTCCGATCGCCAGGGGCAGATCGCGCGTCCCGAAGTCCCCCACCTTGGTGAAGTGGCCCAGGCCGTCACCCAGCATCAGCGAAACATCGTTGGCATTGGTGTTGGTGACCGCCGCGTCAAGCTTGCCGTCCTGGTTGAAGTCGGCCAGGGCCACGGCGGTCGGCCCCTGGCCGGCCATGCTGTCGATCGACGGGAAGGAGAACACGCCGCCGCCGTCGCCCAGGAGAGCGCTGATGGTGCCGGAGCCGCTGTTCGCCACGACCAGGTCCAGGAAGCCGTCGTTGTTCAGGTCGCCCTTGGCGACGCCATGGGGCTGCAGCCCCACGGGGAAGGTCGCCGGGATGTCCACGACGCCCCCCAAGCCGTCGGAGCGGGCGATCGAGATGATGTCGGTCGTCTGTCCGGCCGGCCGGCTCGCCGGGCTGGAGGTGATGGCGTAGTCGTCGAAAGCGTCGAGGGTATAGCCCCCGATCGCCAGTCCCTCGATGGTCGGGGCAATGGCCGACTCGCAGACAGCCGCGCCGAAGGGCGTCGCTGTTCCCGTGCCCAGGCGCGCGCACAGGTCCCCCGTTCCGAGCGGACCCGTCAGGCTGCTCTCGCAGGCGATCGCCATGTCGTTATTTCCGTCGCCGTTCAGATCCCCGACCGAGATCGCGTTCGGGTCCGGGCACCCGACCACGAAGCCGTTGGTGACGGTGAAATTGCCCAGGCAGTTGTTCGCCATGAAGGAAAATGTGCCGTCGCCGTTGTTGGCCGTGACCAGATCCGGGCAATTGTCCCGATTGAAATCGGCGGAGGCGATCGCGATGGGCGTGATGCCGGTGTTGTTCGCCGAGTTCACAGTCGTGAAGCCGCAGTTGCCGTCGCCCTGGATGACGCTGATGCTGTTGATCTGCTCGTTGGCGGCGATGATGTCCACCTTGCTGTCGCGGTTGAAATCGCCGACCAACACGCCGTCCGGGAAGGCGCCGAACGGAACGGGAATGCGACCGGGGATCAGGAACGCCGCCGCGCCGATGCTCTGCAGGATCGACATGGTGTTGCCGGTGTTGTTCACCGTCACCAGGTCGAGGTTGCCGTCGCGGTTGAAATCACCCGTGGTCGCGAAGTTTGGCGCGGGCCCGACGAACAGGGTGTTGGTCAGAGCGAATCCGCCCGTTCCGTTGCCCGTCATGATCGCCACCTGGCCTTCCTGCGAGATCTTGCCGAGGGTCACGACCAAGTCGAGCTTCCCGTCCTTGTCCAGATCGACGATCGCCAGACCGCGGGGACCGAACCCGGGCGACAGCGTGGACGGCGCGCCGAACCCGCCCGCGGCGGTCCCCAGGAAGATCGAAATGCTGTCGCCGGCGTTGTTGGCGACCGCCAGATCCAGGATGTCCTTGTTGCTGGCGTCCTTGTCGTTGTTGAAATTGCCGATGGCCAGCGCGATCGGTCCCGTGCCCGTCGCCAGCGTGCTGTTCAGCGCGAACAAACCCGTTCCATCGCCGCGGAAGATCTGCACGGCGTTCCCGGTGTTGTTGACCACGGTGAGGTCGGCTTTGCCGTCCCGGTTGAAGTCGGCCGTGGCGATCGACTTGGAGGACGACCCGACCGCGAAGGTCTGCTTGGTCGTCGGGAAGCGGCCGGCGCCGTCGCCGAGCAAAATGATGATCGTGCTCTGCGCCGCGTTCAGCACCGCCACGTCGACCTTCCCGTCGCCGTTCCAGTCCCCCGTCGCCAGGCCCGAGGGCGTGCCGACAATCGGCGTGGAGATCTTCGCACCGAAGCCGCCGGTGCCGTTCCCGAGGTGCACCGCCACCTCCTGGCTGGTCAGGTTGGTGACGACCAGGTCGGGCTTGCCGTCGGCGTTGACGTCCACGTAGGACATCGCCGAGGGATGCGATCCCGAAACGACGCCCGCCACCTTGCGGAAGGTCCCGTCGCCGAACCCCTTCATCAGCGCGATGTCGCCGTTCCCTCCCGTCTGCTGGTTGACCGTGATGAGATCCAGGAAGCCGTCGTTGTCGTAATCGGTGGCCACGACGCCCACCGGGTGGTCCCCGATGACGTAGTCCCGCCGGGACTTGAGGGACTGTGCCAGGGCGGGTGAAGCGGCGATCAGCAGGAGCAAAAACCCGATCCAGGTCCCGGACTTGGCTTTCATGCGCGGCGCCTCAGAAAACAAACCCCCCGATCCCGCTGCGATGCGGTGCGGGACCGGGGGACATGGGACGGGAACCGAGACCCTACTGCCTGGTGGCCGGCCCGAACACTTGAAGGGTCCCGTTGACCCGCAGCATCTCGATGAAGATATTGTGGCCGCCCTTGTGCTTCGGGACGATGAAGCTGTACGAGTGACCGACGCTGGTGACGCACTCCTCGCAGCGGATCAGGGCGACGTTCTGCTGCGTCCGGACCCCCTTCGA
>DAISWT010000032.1:0-475 GCA_036826235.1 Acidobacteriota bacterium
ATCACCTCGTGCGAGTCGATCCGCCGCGGCCCGCGGCCTCGGGGGTGATCGCTCGCCAGCATCGACAGCCAGCGCCCCTCGAAGCCCTCGCCTCTCAGGATTTCCCCCAGGGCCACCGCGTACCCCCAGCAATAGGCGTGACCCCCGGCCAGGATGGAAACCGGGTCGCTTCCTTCGGACGATCTCTCCGGGTCGAGCCGCCTGTAGACCCAGTCCATCGCCTCTTTCGCCCGCTCGATCTGCGAGGCGTCCGGGCCCCGCTTCCAGGCTCTGACATACATCATCCTGTCGTCCGACGGCGGGTAGGGCGGCATGCCGAGCCGCCGGAAAGTGTCGATCTCCTCCAGGACGACGTCGCGGAAGCCGGCCGCCTGAAGACGCGCGGTCACGTCGTGGGGGACGGTCTTCCAGGTGTGGTTGTCGCAGATGCGATCCGGGTTGCGGGCGTCGCTCGGGATCGCCGCGACCAGGACAC
>DAISWT010000032.1:485-13651 GCA_036826235.1 Acidobacteriota bacterium
GCCCTGCCGCAGGACGCGATGGATCTCCGCCAAGGTGGCGGTCACGGAGAAGGCGTGCTCGAGCGTGTTGTCGGCATACACGCAGTCGAAGCGCCCGGCGAGGAACGGCAGGCGCGCGATGTCGCCCCGCAGGAAGCGGGCGCGGGCGGAGCGATAGTACCGGCCGGCCTTCGAGAGAAACTCCGCTCCGTAGTCGATGCCCTCCGCCTGCATCCACGGATAGAGTCGGGTGATCTCAGCGCTCCAGTAGCCGGCCCCGCAGCCGAGATCGAGGACGCGGTCGCGATCGAGGGGAATCATCTCCTGCAGCCGCCGCGACTGCGCCTCGTTGCGCTCGCTCCCCATGATCGCCGTGTGCTCACGGCGGACCTGCCAGGCGGCGCTTTCCTCCGCCTCCCTGTGCGGCGCCGATTCCAGCTCGGCGCGCGCGATGCGGGCCATCTCGGACAGCGAGACGAACTCGACCCGGCCCTCCCGACTCAGGCGCCGGAGGCTCGCTGCGATCGCTTCGAAATCGTGCGCTCCCTTCGTGTGGCCGATCATCACGAAGTACTCATGAGCCGCCAGGACCGCGGGCGGATAGTCGGCCAGGAGATGCGCCAGCGGCTTCGGCAACAGCCGGTTGACGAGGCGGCGCAGCGGCTTCAGCCGGGCGTAGCGGGCCGCCAGCCAGGCACGCATCCTCTTGGTCCGGCGGTACGCTTCGGTCGGGAGCCATCCGGCGGCTTCCTGTTCGAGGCAGCGCAGCAAACGGTCGGCACAGCGCAGGCCCTCGGGCCCATCCAGCGACCAGCGCTCTCCGGGTTTCCAGGCGAACAGGGGCAGCTCGATGATTCCCTCCTCGTCCGGCGGAGCCAGGAGCTGCGGGTCTTGCCGGCCCGCGAAGTAGGGCTGGCGCCGCGAGAAGGCCAGGCGATAGTCGTAGCCGCGTGCGGCCGAGAAGCCCCCGGCGTGCACCGAAGAGTCGCACCCGATGCCGCACGCGACCAGCGCGTCATGGAGTCGCGCGAACGGTTGTGCCTGGTATCCGCCGGCGCGGAAGACGGTCACGCTGTAGGACGGATCGACCGGGCGCAGCACCGACTCGAGCGCCGATTTGCATTCCGCGAGACGGGCCGCCAGGTCCCCCGGGTAGTCGGCGGCCTTCGACTTCGCAAGGTCCCAGGTCCAGGTGTTCCCCTCGCGCCGCGCCCCCAGCTCGGGGAGCCATGCCGGGTGCAGATGAAGCTGCACGTCGTGCCCGCGTCGCACCGCGTCCTGCCACTGATGTTCCATGCGCGTCGCGACCGCCGGTTCGTTTGCGCGCAGCCAGAGATACTCGCCGGCCTCCGCCATCAGCGTCAGCGTCGCGCCCACCCGATCTCCGGCGCTGAGGAAGGCGTCCGCGGGCCCGAACAGATCCGCCTCCCAGTCGATCGTCTCCCCCGGGGGGATCGGCTGCCAGGTCTCGTAGTCCAGTGTCACGGCCACCAGGCGCCGCCTGCGCTCCGCCAGGAAGAGGGCGTGGCCGCTCTTGAGGATGCGCTCCATCTCCAGACGGAGGTACCTGCGGACCAGCCGCTCGAGCTCGTCGGGCTCCAGGTAGTTCCCGCCTGGGCACCACGCCGCGATGAAGGCGACGCCGCCGTCCTCCAGGTGCTCCGCGATCCATCGGAGCGAGGCGTTTCGGCCGTCCTCGTCCAGATAGCAGATGACGTCGCTGAAGACAATCAGGTCATAGCGCCCGGCGATATCGCCGATCCGGCCGAGATCGGCCGCCGAGCCCTGCGCGAACCGGATGAACGGAAAGCGCTGCCGGCCCTTTTCGATCGCCAGGGCGCTGAACTCGACCCCGTCGAGCCGCCGGAAGCTGTCGCGAAAGTGCGCCAGGAAAGCCCCGAAGCCGCAACCGATGTCCAGGACCGATTCCCCGGACGGGACGCGCTCGCGAATCAGGCTGCGGTACAGGGCGTAGCGATCCGAGTCGGCCGCGCCGATCGCCCAGGGATCGTCTTCGTCGCGATAGATCTTGTTGAAGTCCCGCCTAACTTGCATGACCGGGGTGCCACCTGGCGCTGTAGACGACCTGCGCCACCAGGACGAGAACGTAGCACACCAGGGAGGACAACGAGGCGCCCAGGATGCCGTAGGCGGGGATCCAGAAAAGGTTGAGACCGATGTTCAGCGCGCAGGCCGCGATCCAGATCAGGACCGAAAACCGCGGGAACGACATCGAGGCGAGATAGCTCGAGACGATGTTGTTCACGCCGTAGAAGATCATGGCGATCGCCAGCAGCACGAACGCCGGTGCCGCCGGCAGAAAATCGGGTCCGAACAGCAGACGGATGACCGGCCGGGCGAACAGGGCGGCGATTCCCGATACGCCCGTCATCAGCACCAGCACCAGACCGCTCATGCCCGCCGTCAGCCTCCATTTCTCCTCGCGGGTCGCGCGCGCCACCAGCTTCGGGAACAGGAGCGTGCCGATGATCGAGGGCAGCAGATAAACCAGATCCGCCATCGAGGCGGCGATCGAGTAGTAGCCCGCCTGCCGCGCCCCGAGCATGTGCTGCACCATCAGGAGATCGAAGCGCACCACCAGGTAGGCGAACAGGCAGGCCAGATACGACTTAAGCCCGTAGACCAGGTGCGAGCGCAGTAGACCGGGGGACGGCCAGGGGATGCAAGGGGCGAGGCGCCAGATCCTCATCAGGACCCGCGCCAGACCGACGGCCGAAGCCGCCACCCCTGCCGCGAACAGGGCCGCGGGCGAGACGGTTCCCTCCAGGATGACCAGCGCGATCAGGGTCAGCGACACCAGCCGGGCGACGATCTCGATCCGGTTGAAGGACCGCACCTCCTGGACGCCGATGAGCAGATTCTGCAGGAGGAGATAGGCGAGACCGACCGGGATCGACAGAGAAGTCAGCAGCAGGAGCGTCCCGCTCAGGGGGGCGATGTCGGGACGGAGGAGGGCGATCCCCCAGAGCGCCACGACCACGACCGTGCCGAGCACCGCGCTGACGGCCAGGCTGTTGCCCGCCAGGCGTGGCAGCAGCCTGCGGTCCCGGGCGGCGAAGAAGGTGTTGGCGGAATGCAGCCCCAGGTTCCCGAACTGCACGCCGATACCGGCCAGCGCTCCGGCCACCGCGTACAGCCCGCGCCCTTCCGGGCCGAGCGCCCGCGCCACCATGACGCTCGCCGCGACACCCGCCCCGATCAGGAACACCCGGGTCGCGAAGGTCTCGCCTACCTTCCAGGCGAAATCGGACGCGAAGGCCCTCTGCCAGAAGGCGGCACCCGCCGACCACAGCGAAGGGAGTGAGAACACGGTGCTCGAATCGAAGCGCGCGCCGCGCGACATGATCGGCAAAGATAGGCTCGTCCGCCGCCTGAATCAAGACGCGCGGGCACGCTATAATGCGCCCGCTTCGCTCCGCGGCCGGTCCGATTCCCGGGCGGGCTACCGGAAGGCGCGGCACGAGGTGCGGCGATGCCGTTCGCAGGCGCTGCGTGACACATCCGGAGGGATCTCCTCCCGGCGGCCTTCCGGTGCACGCCCGCCCGGCCGCGGGCGCGCGGCGACGGCTCACCTCGCATCTCAGCATCGTCGTCCCCCTCTACAACGAGGAAGACAACGTCACCGAGCTGCACCGGCGCCTGACCAGCGTCCTCACCGGGCGCGGCATCCCCCACGTGCTGTATTTCGTCAACGACGGGAGCAGGGACGGCACCCTGGAGCGCCTGCGCAAACTCGCCTCCACCGACCGCCGCGTGCGCGTCCTGTCGTTCTCGCGCAACTTCGGGCACCAGATGTCGATCAGCGCCGGTCTGGCGCACGCCGACGGCGACGCCGTCGTGGTGATGGACGCGGATCTGCAGGACCCGCCGGAGATGATCCCGGACATGCTCGATGGCTGGACCGAGGGGTATGACGTGGTGTACGCCGTGCGCCGCAAGCGCAAGGAGGGCACGCTCAAGCGCGCCGCGTACGCGCTCTTCTACCGCGTCCTGCGTCGCATCAGCAACGTCGAGATGCCCCTCGACTCCGGGGACTTCTCGCTGCTGGACGCGCGCGTCGTCGGCCTGCTGCGCAGCTTCCCGGAGCGCAACCGCTTCGTACGCGGGCTGCGCTCCTGGGTCGGCTTCCGGCAGACCGAGGTGGCGTACGAACGCATGCCGCGGCGCGCCGGGGAACCGAAGTACCGCATCCGCCATCTCGTGAAGCTGGCCCTGGACGGGTTCTTCGCTTTCTCGACGGTGCCGCTGCAGCTGTCGACCTGGCTCGGCTTCCTGGCGGCCGGGCTGGGCTTTCTCTACCTCCTCTACGCCCTCGCCAGCCGGTTTCTTTACCAGAACCCGGCCGGTTGGACCTCGCTCGCGGCGATCATCCTGTTTCTCGGAGGCACGCAGCTCATCCTGCTGGGAGTCCTGGGCGAGTACGTCGGGCGGATCTACGAGGAGGTCAAGCATCGCCCTCTCTACATCGTGGACGAGGCGATCGGCTTCCCGGAAAAGACACCCGGCGCCGTCGCGAGCCTGGGCCGGGAAGGTCCGTAGAGGAGCCGGATGGACCTCTCGATGTACCGCGATTTCGCGGAGGTCCACGAAGATCGGCACTGGTGGTTCGTGGGACGCCGCCGGATCGTCCGGTCGCTGCTCGAGAGCCTGCTCGGCCCGGGGCGCGACCGCACCCTCCTCGAGATCGGTTGCGGCACCGGCGGGATGCTCCCGGTCCTCTCGGAGTTCGGCCGGGTGACCGGCGTCGATCCGTCCGAGGACGCCATCCGCTACTCGCGTCAGCGGCACGGCCGTCACGCCGAGCTCCTGCGCGTCGATTTCCCCGGCGAGCTCCCCCCGGGGAGCGGCTACGACGTCGTGGCCCTGTTCGACGTCCTGGAACACCTGGACGACGACGCCCTGGCGCTCCGGCGCGCCGCTTCCCTCCTGTCCCCGAAAGGCCTGCTCGTGGCCACCGTCCCGGCGCACCGCTTCCTCTGGTCGCCGCACGACGTCATCAACCATCATCGACGGCGCTACGCCCGCCGGGAGCTGCGCGCGCGCATCCGCGAGTCCGGTCTGGTCCTGTCCCGCCTGTCCTACTTCAACATGTTTCTCTTCCCCGCGGTCCTCATGGCCCGCCTGGTTCGCCGCTCCGCCGCCGGCGCGGACGGCGGACGGTCCGACTTCAAGACCACGCCGGGTCTGGTCAATTCGGCCCTGGCGCGGCTGTTCGGCGCCGAGCGTTTTCTGCTGCGCCGCCTGAACCTGCCGTTCGGAGTCTCACTGCTGGCCGTGGCGCGCAAGCAGGCGGCGCCCCGATGAAACCGGGGCGCGGCGCGCTGCTGGTTCTGCTGGCCATGGCCGTCCGGACGCCGATGCTGATCACCCAGCACGACGATTACGCGAGCGGTGGGATCACCACCGCCCTCGGTCTGGTGGCGCGCAATCTTCTGGAGGGGCGCGGGCTCGTCGAGACGACCGGTCCCGACGCGATCCTCGTGCTGTACGATCGCCAGCAGGCCGAGGGCCGGCTGATCGACATCCAGGATTTTCCGGATCCTCCCGATCAGCCGACCAAGCCGTTGATCCAGAGAATGCCCGGCTACCCGCTCTTCCTGGCGATCGCGTGGAAGCCGGGCGGCGGCTATCGCTACCTCCCCGCCCAGGTGGTCCAGGTCCTCCTGGGCTCCCTGCTGCCCCTCCTGCTGTACGCCGCCGGGGGGCGCCTGTTCGGAGAGAGCGCGGGGATGGTCGCGGGAGGCATCACCGCGCTCAACCTGCCGATGGCCTGGCTGTCGGTGGTGCCGCTCTATGACGGGTGGGTCCTCCTGGTCGCCGCTGTGGTCGTCTGGCTCCTGGTCCGGAGCGACGGGCGCGGCCACCCGGTCGTGGACTGGGCCTGGCTGGGGCTGGTCGCCGCCGCCGGGGTCTCGTTCAAGGCGACGTTCTTGATCGTGCCGGTGGTTGCGGCTGCGGCGCTCGTCCCCCGCCTCGGCCCGCGCCGGGCTGCCGTGCGCGGCGCCGTGGCGCTGGGCATTCCACTTCTCGTCCTTCTGCCGTGGGCGGTGCGCAACGAACGGATCTTCCACCGGCCGATCCTGACGAACACGTTCTTCTGGGCGACCGTCTGGGAGGGATTCGGCGAAATCGACAATGACTTCGGCGCGGTCCTCGACGACCGCGCCACCTTCGCGGTGGTCAGGGCCGCGCACCCAGGAGTCATTTACGCGTCTCCCGAATACGACGACCTGCTGCGCCCGCGCGTCCTCGAGGCGGTCCGTTCCCGCCCGGCCTTCCTGGTCAGGCTCGCCCTGCGCCGCCTGGCCCGCGGTCTGCTTCTTCCCAACGACCGCTGGGGTCTCCCGGCCGCCGAAGACCCGGGGCGCAGCTACGCGGCGTTCCGCGCGCGCACCGGCGGCGGCCCAGCCGCTTATGCGGCCGCCGAGCCGCTGGCGGCGGCGATCAAGCTCATGAAGCTGCTCTGGGGACCTGTCCTGCCGGGTCTCGCTGCCTTCGGTCTGTGGAAGCACCGGGAGCGCTGGCGCGAGCTCCTGCCGCTTCTGGGTGTCGCGGCGGCCTTTCTTGCGCCCACCGTCCTCCTGCACATGGAGGGGCGTTACCTGCTGCCGGCCTCCCTCGTCTGGACCCTGCTCGCCGCAGCCTGCTTCTCACCGATCCCCGGGGCACCCGCGTCAGGTGATCGCGCCGCCGCATGAGGAGCCGGCCCCCGCCGTGCACCCATAGCAGTGATTCCCGGTGATGATACGGCGCGCGTGGAGGGCCTCCGGGTCGAAGTCGCGGACGTGACTCGGTGCGCCGTGGCCGATCGTCAGCTCGAGCATCTGGTTGAAGTCGCAATCGTACAGGCGGCCGTCCCAGCCCACGGACAGCGTGTACCGGCACATCACTCCGGCGGCGGCCGTCGGGTTGAAGGCGTTCGCCAGGCGCTGCATGTACCCTTCGTAGTTGCCGGACTGCAGGAGAAACTCGAGGAAGCGGCTGATCGGCATGTTGGTGATGGTGTGCAGGTCGTTGAACACGATGCCGTAGTCGCGGGCGAGACGATGTCTGAACTGCCTCTCCTGCGGCTCCTGCGCGGGAGGGAGGAAGGCGCCGACGGGGTTGGTGACGAGGGTCAGCACGAGACCGCTTCCCGGTGTCCCGTACCCCAGAGCATTCAGGAGTCGCAGGGCCTCGATCGACTTTTCAAAGACCCCGCCGCCGCGCTGGGCGTCGGTTTGTGTGGGGACGACGGACGGCAGCGAGGCCACGACCTCCACAAGGTGCCGCGCCAGGAACCCGCCGAGATCGGCCTGCGAGGGCAGGAGCAGCACGCTGAGATTGCACCGATCCATGACCCGCCGCCCCAGCCGTTTCGATTCCTCCACCAGGTAGCGGAAGACCGGGCTCAGCTCCGGCGCCCCCCCGGTGATGTCGACGGTCGGGATGTCCGTGGGCGCCAGCGCGGCCATACAGCGCTCCGCCGTCTCGCGCGACATGACCTCGGTGCGATCGGGCCCGGCGTCCACGTGGCAGTGGCGGCAGGTCTGGTTGCACAGCTTGCCGACGTTGATCTGGAACACCACGATGCCGGTGGCCCGGAGCGGATCCAGCTGCGCCGCGGCCAGCCTCTCCTCGAAGCGCGGAACATCCCGCGTCGTTTCGAGAAGACGCACCTGCTCGGCGGCCGAGGAGAGCACGCTGCTCCGCGCCTTGAGGCTCTTCAGCGGTGGCGGCATCACCGACTCCTTACATCGAGATCTTGGTGGCCACGTTGCGCATCTGGACCCCGTGCGCGAGCGAGGCGCCGCCCCGGATGGCGCAGGCGACGTGCACCGATTCCGTCATCTCTTCGACGTTGGACCCCTTCTCCAGGCAGGCCTGCGTGTAGGCATCGATGCAGTAGGGGCACTGCACGGCGTGGGCCACCGCCAGGGCGATGAGCGCTTTCTCCCTCCCGGTCAGGGCGCCCTCGGCGAACACGGCCCCGTAGTAGGCCATGAACTTCTCCCACAAGTCCGGATTGCCCTTCCCCATGTCGGCGAAGTGCGCGAGATCCTTCGGATGGTAGTAGGTGTCCACGGTCGGTCTCCTCGTGAGCGGCCGGTCGGAGCGTCCCGTCTCCCGCCGGACCCGAGCGCACAGACTACCACCGTCCGGCCGCGCCCGACGCCATTCCCGCATCGCGTCCTGCCTGTCGTAGAGGAGAAGAGCCAGGCCCTGCGACCGCCGGGCCTGGCTCTTCTCCCCAAATCATCCTGGTCACAGCAACCTGATGCAACTCGCAAAGCGATCACCGTAGATCTCCTCCAGCGCAGGCGCACCAGGTTCACCCGTGTCGAATGTCGGGGTCGTGACCTGTGGCATGAGATCGAGTTCAGAATCCCATGGGTACGACGCCGGGCCCTGCGGGTGTCGGGCCGTGTGAGACCGAGCGACCGGGGCCCCGCCACGCGCTGTTCAGCGTGGTGGGTGGGAGCGAGGCGAACCGAGGGGAGGGCTCGCGAAGCGAGCCCGGACCCGTGCCCGGCAGCCGCAGGGCCCGGTGTCGCAACGCCGAGGCCGTCTGAGGCTCCGCGCTCCTTGACACTGTTCGAAGCGGGCGGCTAGCATGGCCGGTCTCACGAGCCGGGAGACCCGGGCATGGCCTCGTTTTCGGCGCGTCTGCGGGAGCTGGTTGCGCGCGGGCGGGGCGTGGTCGCGCTGACAGGGGCGGGGATGTCGGCCGAATCGGGCGTCCCGACCTTCCGCGGGCAGTCCGGTTTCTGGGAGGACGGGTCGGTCGAGGACCTCGCCACCGCGGCGGGGTTCGCACGCGACCCGCGCCGCGTCTGGGACTGGTACGACGCGCGGCGGATCCAGATCAGCCGCTGCGCGCCGAACGCCGGGCACCTCGCCCTGGCCCGCTACGGCGAGATGCATCCCGAGATGAGGCTGGTCACGCAGAACGTGGACGGCCTGCACGCCGCCGCCGGCAGCGGGCGGGTCATCGCCCTGCACGGCGATCTGTTCCGGGTGCGCTGCACGCGGGACGGCCTGTCGCGCGAGGACCGGCGGGTGCCGCTGCCCGAGATCCCCCCGCGCTGCAGTTGCGGGGCGCTCCTGCGGCCCGACGTCGTGTGGTTCGGCGAGCTCCTCCCCGAGGGCGCCATGGAGGAGGCGACGGAGGCGGCGCGGCGCTGCGAGCTTTTCCTGTCCATCGGGACCTCGGCGGTGGTGTATCCTGCCGCGGCCCTGCCGGAGGTGGCGAAGCGGCGCGGCGCGTATCTGGTGGAGATCAACATCGAGGAGACGCCCCTGTCTCCCGCGGCCGATGAAGTGATCCTGGCGCCTGCGGCCGAGGCGCTCCCCGATCTTCTGGGAGCCTGACGATGCGCGGACTCTATCTCGACTGCTTCTCTGGGGTCAGCGGCGACATGTTCCTCGGCGCGCTCGTCGACCTGGGGGTCGAGGCGGCTCACCTGAAGACGCAGCTCGGGAAGCTGCCGGTCGGAGGATACCGGCTGTCCACCCGGCGGGTGACCCGCGGCGGTCTGTCGGGGACCAAGGTCGACGTCGAGATCGATCGGTCGCCGCAGCGGGAGCGCGGCCTGCGCGACATCGCGCGCATCGTCGAGGGCAGCCGGCTGTCCGCCGAGGTGCGGCGGCGTGCCATGGCCGCGTTCATGACCCTGGTGGAGGCGGAGGCGCGCGTGCACCGGCTGCCCAGGGAGAGAATCCACCTGCACGAGGTCGGAGCGACGGACGCGATCGTGGACATCGTCGGGACGATGGCCGGTCTCGAGAGGCTCGGGTGGCCGCGCCTCATCTGTTCGCCGCTGCACGTGGGGCGCGGCATGACGACGATGGAGCACGGGACGTTCCCGGTCCCCGGCCCGGCGACGGTCGAGATCCTCAAGGGCGTGCCGATCTACTCCACACACGTCGAGGGCGAGCTGGTCACGCCGACCGGCGCGGCGCTGGCGGCGACCCTGGCGGCCGATTTCGGGCCGCTGCCCCCGATGCGCGTCCGCCAGGTCGGGTACGGGGCGGGGTCGAAGCAGTTCGATTCGCATCCGAACCTGCTGCGTGCCCTGTACGGCGATCTTCTGGAAGAGCACGTGCTCCGCGAGACCGTCCTGGTGCTGGAGACGACCATCGACGACATGAACCCGCAGATCTACGGACATCTCATGGAGCGGCTGTTCGCCACCGGCGCCCTCGAGGTGTTCTACACGCCGATCCAGATGAAGAAGAACCGGCCCGGCACCCTGGTCACGATCATCTGCCCCGAGCCCCGGCTGGAGGAGGTCACCAGCGTGATCTTCCGGGAGACGACCACGATCGGCTTCCGCTACCAGCCGATGGGCCGGATCGAGCTGGCCCGGCGGATCGAGACGGCGAAGACGCCGTTCGGCCCGATCCGGATGAAGGTCTCCGTCCACAATGGTCAGGTGGTGCAGGCGACGCCCGAGTACGAAGACTGCCGCCGGGCGGCGCTCAAGACCGGCGCGCCCCTGAAGGAGATCCAGAGGCTGGCCGCCGCGAGCTACGCTCCGCCGCGGGGGACACCGGAGGGGCTGGCGGCCTGGGCGCGGCCGCCCGTGACGCCACCGCGGACCCGGAGACCCCGCGGGCGGACGCAACCGGGCCGCGGGGCGAAACGGAGGAGCCGGTGATCTACGACCGAACCAAGGCGGCGCGCATGCTGCGCGTCGTTCTCGACGTCACCGAGGCGGCCCTCGACCTGTCGACCCGCCCCGGCAGCGAGGCCGGTCTGCGCATCCCGGCGATGGACGCCGAGAAGGCGATGCGCGCGCTCGCCGCCAAGGGCGACGTCGACGGCATGTACCACGAGTACGTGCGTCTCCTGACGATCGGCTCGACCTTCGGCGGGACACTGGAGCGCTTCCACCGCAAGAGCTTCGAGTCGGAGTTCTACCGTCTGTTCAAGATCTATCTGGAGCCTGGCGAGCGCCCGTAGGGGTCCTCATGGCACGCAAGTTCTACCTGACCACGCCGATCTACTACGTCAACGACGTGCCGCACATCGGTCACGCCTACACGACCGTGGTCTCCGACGTGATCGCGCGCTTCCACCGCATGCTCGGCCAGGACGTCTACTTCCTGACGGGGAGCGACGAGCACGGACAGAACGTCGAGCGCGCCGCCAAGGCCAGGGGCCTGACCCCGATCCAGCACGCCGATCTGATGGTCGAGCGGTTTCGGGGGCTCTGGAGGACCCTCGGGATCGGCAACAACGATTTCATCCGAACGACCGAGGAGCGCCATCGCCGCGGTGTCGAGAAGCTGTACCAGAAGATCGTCGCGAAGGGGGACGTCTACAAGGACGCCTACAAGGGCTGGTACTGCACGTCCTGCGAATCGTTCTACCCCGAGAGCCAGATCGTGGACGGCCGCTGTCCCGACCAGGGCCACAAGGTCGATTGGACGGAGGAGGAGTCGTACTTCTTCCGTCTGTCGAAGTACCAGGAGCCGCTCCTCAGGCACTACGCCGACCACCCCGAGTTCGTGTTCCCCGAATCGCGACGCAACGAGGTCGTGTCGTTCGTCAGTGCGGGGCTGAAGGACCTGTCGATCAGCCGCAGCAGCTTTTCCTGGGGGATTCCCCTGCCGGGCGACCCGAGGCACGTGTTCTACGTCTGGTTCGACGCGCTCAGCAACTACATCACGGCGCTCGGCTACGGCTCCGACCGCAAGCTGTACGCGCGCTACTGGCCCGCCGACATCCATCTGGTCGGCAAGGACATCCTGCGCTTTCACGCGGTCTACTGGCCCGCCTTCCTGATGTCGGCCGACGAGCCCCTGCCGCGGCGCGTGGTAGCCCACGGCTGGTGGCTCCGGGACGCTCTCAAGATCTCCAAGTCGCGCGGCGGCGCGGTCGATCCGGGGCCGCTGATCGAGGCGTTCGGCGTCGACGCCCTGCGCCACTTCCTCCTGCGCGAGATGGTGTTCGGCCAGGACGCCGGCTACTCCGATGAGGCCTTCATCGACCGCGTCAACACCGATCTGGCCAACGACCTCGGCAACCTGGTGAGCCGCACGCTCAAGATGATCGAGGACTACTGCGCCGGCAAGGTTCCGAAAAGCGACCACCGCTTCCGGGGCGACGAGCCGTTGAAGGAGGCGGCGCGGGACGCCGTCTCGGGATTCGTGAAGAATTTCGAGGAGCTCGATTTCAGCGCCGGTCTGGCGCGGGTCTGGAGCTTCATCGGCCTCCTGAACCGCTTCATCGTCCAGAACGAGCCCTGGAAGCTGTCGCAGGACCCGGGACGCCGCTGGGCGCTTGAGTCGGTGCTCTATACCGTCGCGGAGGGCCTGCGGATCGTGGCGATCCTCGTCGCCCCGGTGATTCCGGCCTCGGCCACCGGGCTGTGGAAGCGTCTTGGCGTCCCCGGGGACGTCACCGCGGCCAGCCTGCAGCATGTCCACTGGGGGGAGCTGCGACCCGGCCAGGTCATCGCCCGCGGCGAGGGGCTCTTCCCGCGCATCGACAAGGCCGCCTATCTGAAGGACGCCACGCTCAAAGAGGAGCCGTCCATGGACGCCATCAAGCCCGCAGCCCCGGCGGCGCCCGTCGCAATATCCCCGGCGCCGGCCGGCGCGCCCGCCGCTCCCGCCACCGCGGCGGGCCCCGACCCGACCGAGATCGGCATCGACGAGTTCGCCCGCGTCGATCTCCGGACCGCCCGGATCGTCGCCGCCGAGCGCGTGCAGGGAGCCGACAAGCTGCTCAAGCTCACGGTGGACCTCGGGGTCGAGACCCGCACTATCGTGGCCGGGATCGCCACCCGCTACGCCCCCGAGTCGCTCATCGGCAAGACGATTGTCGTCGTCGCCAACCTGAAGCCCGCCAAACTCCGCGGCGTCCTGTCGCAGGGGATGCTGCTGGCCGCCTCCGACGCCACCGGTCAGCCCTACATCCTGACGACCGAAGAGCCCGTCCCTCCCGGCTTGAAGGTGAAGTAACCGCGGGACCCCGTCCTGACGCGTCCCACGATCGCAAGGATCAGGCCGGCATCGGCGTGACCGGCGGCCGCTCGAGAACTCCGAGGAGAGGCACGGGCGGATTGAGCCTCCAGGCCTGCTGCATCCGGATCACGAAATAGAAGCACCAGAGCCGCAACCGCACCGGTGGCGTCGGATCCGCCATGCCCGCGAGGAGACTGATGACCGCTTCGCGG
>DAISWT010000033.1:0-4320 GCA_036826235.1 Acidobacteriota bacterium
GGATGGCGATCGACAGGGAGTGCGGCAGCTGCCACACGAACAGGATGGCGAACAGCGCGATGCCGCCCGCCGCGATGCTCCCCTGAGCCGCGGTCCAGCCGCCGAGCGGCGGCAGGGCTCCGGGGATGGCGCCCACCAGCGTGCACAGCGACGACACACGCTTGAGCGGCGTGTAGACGAAGACATAGCTCAACAGGGTCAGCGACGCGAGACCGGCGGTCAGCAGATTGACGGTGAGGAGCAGATGCAGGAGCCCCGCCGCCGACACGGTGGTGGCGAAGGCCAGCGCGTGCGCCGGGTCCATCCGGCCGGCCGGCAGCGGCCGCCGCCGCGTTCGCAGCATGAGGCCGTCCTCCTCCCTCTCGACGTACTGGTTGAGCGCGCTCGTCCCGGCCGCCACCAACGCCGTCCCCAGGAGCGTGTTCAGGAGCAGGACCAGATCGATCGGGCCCTGCGAGCCCAGATAGAAGCCGACGAAGGTGGTGACCAGCACGAGCGAGGTGACACGCGGCTTGGTGAGCTCGACGAAATCGGCGAGACGATCGCGGGCGCTGAGGCGTGTCAGGGGGCGCGCCGCCTCGTTCAGGGCGCTCACGCTGGGCTCCCTGCGGTGCGCGGGGCGCCGGGACGCGGCGTCTCTCCCGCCGTCCGGGGGCCTTGAGGCGCGGCGGCCGGCCGGGAGCGCGACGCACGCACCGTCAGCGTCAGACAGGTCGCAAGGATCAGGGCGCCGACCACGACGTGGGCCGTGGCCGGGAGCACGGCCAGCCGGGTGAGGACCGCCGCGACGCCGAGCCCGATCTGGAGCGTGACCAGGCCGACCGCCAGCAGCGCGGGTCGCAGAAGCTCCGGGCGAGCGCGGTGCCGCCGCAGGACGCGGCCCGCCAGGACGAGGACCGCCGCCGCGACCAGCAGCGCCCCGACGCGGTGGGCGAAATGGACGGCGATCTCGAATGACAGGATCGGCGGCACCAGCCGGCCGAACGCCAGCGGCACGTCCGGGATCGCCAGACCGGCGCCCGTGTGTCGCATGACCGCGCCGAGGATCAGCTGCCCGTACACCAGACCGGTGGTGGCCGCGCCGAGCGCCCAGAGCGGCGGCGCGCCGTCGCGCCCGAGCCGGGCCGGCACGCCATCCGTGAAGCCCCGCGCCGTGGCGAGCGCCAGGACGACCACCACGCAGAAGAAGCCCTGCGCCAGGCAGGCGTGCAGGACCGAGACGGCGGGCGGTAGGCGCAGCAGGACGGTCAGGCCTCCGAGCAGCCCCTGGGCCACGACCGCCGCCATGGCGACGTAGGCCAGCCGGCGCACCCAGCCCCGCCTCTCGCGCCGGCCGAACCAGCCGGCCAGGACGGCGGTCATGAGACCGACCGCGGTCGCGACCAGCCTGTGGCCATGCTCGAACAGAACCCCTCCGGTCATCGGGGGGAAGATCGTGCCGAATGACAGCGGCCAGTCCGGAACCGCGAGCCCCGACCCGGTGCTGGTGACCAGACCGCCGGCGGCCAGGAGCAGGAGCGTGGCCCCGCCGCACGCCGCCGCGTAGCGGTGCCGCCAGCGATCGAAGGGAGCCGGTCGTTCCATTCCGACTAGGCCCGGGCCGGCGTCATGACGGTCCTGGACGGGGTCGGCGAGCCGACGAGGGGACGGTCCTGGGGCAGGTAATCCTCGGTGACCTCGGGTGAGCTGTACTCATAGGGTCCGCGGTAGACCGTCGGGACGTGCGCCCCCCAGTTGAGGTGCGGGGGAGGCGACGGGGCGGACCATTCCAGCGAGTTCGCGTGCCAGGGGTTGGCCTCGGCCTTCTTCCCGAAGAACAGGCTGTACAGGAAGTTGGCGGCGAACAGGATCTGCGTCGCGCCGAGCAGGAACGCGCTGACGCTGATGAACTGGTTCATCGGCTGCAGCGGCTTCAGAAAGTCATAGAGCGTCGGATCGTAGATCCGCCGCATGTGCCCGGCCATCCCCAGGATGTGCATCGGGAAAAAGGTCAGATTGAAGAAGATGAACGACAGGATGGCGTGGACGGTGTTGACCGCCTGGTTCATCATCCGCCCGAACATCTTCGGGTACCAATAGTTGATCGCCCCGAACACGCCGAACAGGCTGCCGCCGAACAGGACGTAATGCAGGTGCGCCACGATGAAGTAGGTGTCGTGAATGAACATGTCCACGGGCGTGGAGGCCATGAAGATGCCGCTCAGCCCGCCGACGATGAAGGTCGAGACGAAGGCCAGGGCGTTGAGCATGGCCGGCGTGAAGCGGATGGCCCCACCCCACAGCGTGCCGAGCCAGTTGAACGTCTTGATCGCCGACGGCACGGCAATCACCATGGTGGAGATCATGAAGGCGGTGCCGAGCGCCGGGTTCATGCCGCTCTGGAACATGTGGTGGCCCCAGACGATGAAGCCGAGGCCCGCGATGCCCACGAGCGAGAAGACCATCGCCTTGTAGCCGAAGATCGGCTTGCGCGAGAAGGTCGACAGGATGTCGGACACGAAACCCATGGCCGGCAGGATCATGATGTAGACCGCCGGATGCGAGTAGAACCAGAACAGGTGCTGCCAGAGCAGGACCTGCCCGCCGCCCGCGGGCGCGAAGAAGTGGGTGCCCAGCGTCCGGTCGAACAGCAGCATGCCGAGCGCCGAGGCCAGAACCGGCGTCGCCATGAGCTGCAGGATCGCCGTGATGAACAGCGCCCACACCGACAGCGGCATCCGGAAGAAGTGCATCCCGGGGGCGCGCATGTTCACGATGGTCGTGATGTAGTTGACCGCCCCCATGATCGACGCGGTCCCGATGATCAGGACGGCGACGATCCACAGAGTCTGCCCGCGCGCCACCCCCGTGTACTCGGGGATCGCGCTGAGCGGCGGATAGGCCGTCCAGCCGGTCGCCGCCGTGCCCCCCTCCACGAAGAACGACGACGCCATCACCGCGCCGCCCGCGAAGCCGACCCAGAACGACAGCATGTTGAGCTTCGGGAACGCCATGTCCCGCGCGCCGATCATCAGGGGGATCAGGAAGTTCCCGAACGCCCCTGTGAGGATCGGGATGATCACCGCGAAGATCATGATCGAGGCGTGCATGGTGAACACGGCGTTGTAGTGGGCCGGGTCGGCCGGGTTCATGCTGTCGGGCAGGTAGTTGACGAAGGGGATCTCCTTGTCCGGGAAGCCGAGCTGCCAGCGCACGATCATGGCGAGAAAACCGCCGACGATCATGAACAGCAGGCTCATGAACAGGAACTGGATCCCGATGATCTTGTGATCCATCGAGAAGATGTACTTCCGTATGAACGGAAGCTCGTGCTCGTGCGTCTCGGACATCGGTGTGGGACCTCCCGTGCGTCTTACGCGGGCGGGGCTTCGGCGGGGGCGACGCCCGCTTCCTGCTGCTTCAGCCACTCCTGGAACGGCTGCGGCTCCATCACCGTCAGCATCCCGCGCATGGTGCCGTGGCCGAAGCCGCACAGCTCGGCGCAGGCGATCTCGTAATCGCCGGGCTTGGTCGGCTGGACCCAGACGTCGATGGTCAGGCCCGGGACCGCGTCCTGCTTCAGGCGGAAGGCCGGCACGAAGAAGCTGTGGATGACGTCCTTGGAGCGCAGACGAATCTTGGTCGGGACGCCCAACGGCAGGTGCATCTCGTTGTGGATCACCACGTCGTCCGCCGTGTCGAACTGTCCGTCGGCGCCCTTGTAGCGCACTTCCCAGTCGAACTGGGAGGCCATCACCACGACCTCCTGATCGGTGGGCGGTATGCTGCCTTTGATCTCGCCCCAGACCGTCTTGCTCGCCAGTCCGAGGAACACCAGCATGACCGCCGGCACGACCGTCCAGACGATTTCCACGCGCGAGTTGCCGTGCGTGTACCGCGCCCGCACCCCATCCCTATGCCGGTAGCGCCAGGCGAAATAGAACAGCAGCGCCTCGGTCACCACGAACGCGATTCCCGTGACCACGAGGATCACGTAGAACATCTGGTCGATTCTCGGGCTGTAGGTCGAAACACCTTCGGGCAGCCAGTGCATGCAGTCGGCGTCTCCCCGCGGCTCGACTCCAGATCGGGCCGGCCGCGCCAAGGCGCCGGCGGGGCCCCTCGATCCCGCTGCGGTCGCCGGTTTATACGCGACCGGAGCGGGGCAAGTCAAGACTCAGACGAGGGCGGCCGAGGTCGTCGGCACCCGCGAGGCAGGCCGCAGCGGGGCCCGGCTCATGCTCGCTCGCGCAGGGTCTTGGGTGCCCATCCGTCGCGGGTCGCGCGGCTCGAAATCGCCGCGCCCCGCTGCGGCCCGCCTCGCGCCTGGATCGCCACCCC
>DAISWT010000033.1:4463-13611 GCA_036826235.1 Acidobacteriota bacterium
CCGCCGCTCCGCGCGCCCGAGTTTGCTATCATGGCGCCCCCGATGAGCTCCCCTGCCTCGGTCTCGGTGCAAGGACTCGTGCACGACTACGGCGAGCGCCGCGTGCTGCGCGGGCTGGACTTCGACGTCCCCGAGGGGGAGATCTTCGGCTTGCTCGGGCCCAACGGCGGCGGCAAGACGACGCTGTTCCGGATCCTGGCGACGCTCCTGCGGCCGACGGGCGGGCGCGCCCTGGTCATGGGGCACGACGTGGCACGAGAGCCGGGAGAGGTGCGCCGGCGCATCGGCGTGGTGTTCCAGTCGCCGGCGCTCGATCGCGTGCTCACGGTGCGCGAGAACCTGCACGTGCACGGCCGGCTGTACGGGCTGTCCGGCCGCGGGCTGCGCGGGGCGGCTGAGGAGATGCTGCGGCGCGTGCGGCTGCTCGACCGGGCCGACGACCGGGTCGGGACGCTGTCGGGCGGGCTGATGCGGCGCGCCGAGATCGCCAAGGGGCTCCTGCACCGGCCGCGCCTGCTGCTCATGGACGAGCCGTGCTCGGCGCTCGACCCGGGCGCTCGGCAGGACCTGTGGGAGCTCCTGCGCGAGCTGCGCGGCGGCGACGGGACGAGCGTCATGCTCACCACGCACCTGATGGAGGAGGCGGAGCGCTGCGACCGGCTGGCGATCCTGAGCGACGGCACGCTGGTCGCCGCGGGGACGCCGCGCCAGCTGAAGGCGGAGATCGGCGGCGACGTGATCGTCATCAGCGCGGCGGCGCCCGAGGAGATCCGGCAGGGGATCGAGACCCGCTTCGGCGGCCCGGTCCAGGTCGTCGACGGCAGCGTGCGGCTGGAGCGCCCGTCGGGGCACGAGCTGATCCCGCGCCTGGTCGAGGCGTTCGCCGATCGCATCGACTCGGTGACGCTCGGCCGCCCGACGCTGCTCGACGTGTTCATCCACAAGACCGGGCACCGTTTCTTCGGGGACGAGGCGCCGGCGCGCTCTTCCGGAGGGGTGGCATGAGACGGTCCCTCCCGGCGATCGCGGCTCTCCTGTGGCGCGAGGTGGTGCGCTTCCTGCGCGAACGCAACCGCGTGGCGGGAGCGCTTCTGCAGCCGATCATGTTCTGGGCCCTGTTCGGCGCCGGTCTCGGACCGTCCTTCAGGCCGCCGGTGCCCGGCGGCGCGGTCCCGTATCAGGAGTACTTTTTCCCCGGCGTGGTCGTCATGATCCTGCTGTTCACGGCGATCTTCTCGACCGTGTCGGTGATCGAGGACCGCCGGGAAGGCTTCCTGCAGTCGGTGCTGGTGGCCCCGATCCCGCGCTCGGCGGTGGTGCTCGGCAAGGTGCTGGGCGGGACGGCGCTGGCCATGGGCCAGGGGCTCGTCCTCCTGTTCCTCGCCCCGTTCGCCCACATCCCGCTGAACGCGTCGATGCTGGCCGTCTCCTGCGCGGTCCTCGTGCCACTGGCGTTCGCCCTGACCGCGCTGTCCTTCTGCATCGCCTGGCGGATGGAATCGACGCAGGGCTTCCACGCCATCATGACCGTCTTCCTGATGCCGCTGTGGCTGCTCTCCGGGGCCCCCTTCCCCGCGCTGGGCGTGCCGATGTGGCTGCGGGCGATCATCACGGCCAACCCGGTCACCTACGGGCTCGCCGCCTTCCGGCGCGCCCTCTATCCCGCCGGTGCGCCGGCCGTCGCGGCGCTGCCATCGTTCGGCGTCTCCATGGCGGTGACGGTGCTGTTCTGCGCCGTCTCCTTCGGGGCGGCGCTGGCACTGGCGCGTCGGACCGGCGGGCGGGCCGCCGCATGAGGCTGACCGACCTGCCGGCACTGAACGCCGTGCTCAACGGCACGAGCGCGGTCCTTCTCGCGGCCGGTTACGTCCTGATCCGACAGAGACGCATCGCGGCGCACCGCGCCTGCATGCTCCTGGCGCTCGTGACCTCCGCCGCGTTCCTGGTCTCCTACCTGACCTATCACTACCACGTCGGCTCGGTCGCTTACCGCGGCGCGGGCTGGGCCCGTCCGGTCTATTTCACCATCCTGATCACGCACACGATCCTGGCCGCGGCCGTGGTGCCGCTGGCCCTGGTAACCGTGACACGCGCTCTGCGCGAGCGCTTCGATCGTCACGTCCGGATCGCGCGCCTGACGCTGCCGATCTGGTTCTATGTCTCGGTCACCGGTGTGGTGATCTATCTCATGCTTTACGGCACGGGCCGGTCCGCGCCGCGCCGCTGAAGAGCAGACGCGCGCCTCTTGAACCGCGCCCCGTGACCTGTGCTACAGTCTGCGCGTTTTGCGGGCGGAGGCGGCGAACGGAGGGCGCGGGATGGCGCACGCGGTGACCATGAACGAAGTCGAGCGGTACGAGAACCAGCTCACCCCGGGATGGGGCAAGCTGATGATGTGGGTGTTCCTGTGCTCGGACGCGATGTCGTTCGCCGGGCTGCTGGCCGCCTACGGCGCGGTGCGCCTGGGGAGCAGCAACTGGCCGGTGCCGTCCGAGAAGCTCGATGTTCCGCTCACCGCGCTCAACACGTTTATCCTGATCTGCAGCAGCGTGACCATGGTCAAGGCCCTGTCGGCGATCCGTCACGGCGACCGCAAGGGCTTCCTGGGCTGGCTCGCCGCAACCATGACCGGCGGAGCGAGCTTCCTCGGCATCCAGGCGTACGAGTGGACCCATCTGATCCACGAGGGCATGACGATCCAGGGGAACCCCTGGGGCGTCTCGACCCTGTTCGGAGCCACCTTCTTCATCCTGACGGGGTTCCACGGCTGCCATGTTCTGTCGGGTGTGATCTATCTGTTCTGCATCTTTGTCCGGGGCGCACAGGGTGCCTATGGCGACGAGAACTACAGCCCGGTCGAGATCGCGGGGCTGTACTGGCACTTCGTCGATCTGATCTGGATCCTGGTCTTCACCTTCGTGTACCTTATCTCCTGAGCCGGGCGCGGAGAACGACACCCGTGTCGAACAAAACGGACGACCACGCCGAACCGAACTATTGGATGGTCTGGCTCGCCCTGGCCATCCTCACTGCCGTCGAGCTTCTGGTGGCCAGGGCACCCGGGCCGAAATCGTTCGTGGTGTTCTCGCTCTGCGCCCTGGCGCTGGCCAAGGCGGCCCTGGTGGCGCTGTACTTCATGCACCTGAAGTTCGAGAAATACGCGCTGATCCTGATCGTCATGAGCCCGCTCCTCCTGTCGGCGATCATGTACATCGGCCTGGTGCCTGACGCGATCACGCACCTGCATTGGCTGCCGCACTGAAGACCGTCCCCATGGCCGCGCCACGGTCGCTCGTCGTCCTCGCCGCGCTCATCCTGTCGGCCTGCGGCGGAGAGCGCGGGCAGGCGCCGGTCGCCCCCAGCGCCCCGAACGCCGGGGCAACACCCGAGCTCACCGGACCGGGGTATGCGCCGGCCGCCGGCGGCGCCCCCTATGTCGCGGTGACGGTCGCCGACGGCGGCCGTGTCGGTGGACGGGTCGTCTACAAGGGAGCGCCGCGGCCGCCGCGGCCGATCCAGGTGACCAAGGACAGCGCGGTGTGCGGGGCCGTGGCCCACACCGAGGAGAGTCTGGTGGTGGGATCGGACGGAGGGATCCGGTACGCCGTCGTGTCGATCGGACCGATCGGGCGCGGCAAGGCCTGGCCGGCGGCCGCGAAACCGTCGCTCGACCAGCACGGCTGCTGGTTCATTCCGCACGTCCAGGTGATCCCGGCGGGGGCTACCCTTGACGTGGTCAACAGCGACGGCATCCTGCATAACATCCACACCTACCCGAAGCACAACCTGCCCGCGAACATGGCGCAGCCGAAGTTCAAGAGGGTGCTGAGCCTGCCCTTCCCGGCCGCGGACGTCGTGAAGGTGAACTGCGACGTGCACAGCTGGATGAGCGCCTGGATCGTGGTCGCGGCGCACCCGTACTACGCCGTCACCGACGAGCGCGGCGCCTTCGCGTTGGAGGGCGTCCCGCCCGGGACCTACACGCTCAGCGCCTGGCACGAGACCCTCGGCACGCGCGATCAGTCGATCACCGTCCCGGCGGGCGGCGCCGCCGAGGCGACCATCATTTTCCAGGAGTAGCGCCTTGCGATCGTCCCGCGCCACCGGGACGGCCGATGCGGCCCTCGTCCTGTACGCCCGTGTCCCCCGCCCCGGACAGGTCAAGACCCGCATGATCCCCTGGCTCGGCGCCCGCGGAGCCCTGAGTCTGCACCTCGCCCTCCTCGAGGACAGCCTGCGTCTCCTGCGAACGGCAGCGCGCGAAGCCGGGGCCGCGCCGTTCGTGGCCTTCAGCGAGGACTGGGAGCCCGGTCCGGAGTCGGAGCTGGCGCCGCTCGCCGGTGCCGCGGCCGGCCTCGCGCGGCTGCCGCAATCGGGTGGTGATCTCGGAGAGCGGCTCTCGGGAACGTTCCTGCGGCTGACGGCCCTGGGATACCGGCGCGCCGTGGTGATCGGTTCGGACAGCCCGACGCTGCCGGCCGCGATCCTGAGCGCGGCGTTCGAGACCCTGCGCCTCGACGCCGATGTGGTGCTCGGTCCGGCCGAAGATGGCGGGTACTATCTGGTCGGTGCGTCGCGCCCCGTGGCGGAGATGTTCCGGGGGATCCCGTGGGGGACGCCGGGGGTGCTGCAGGCCACCGTGGCCGCTACCAGCCAGGCGGCGGCGCGTCTCGTGCTTCTACCCCCCTGGTATGACGTCGACGTTCCCGAAGACTTCGATCGCCTGAGCGCCGATCTGACCGGCGCAGAACCGGCGACGGCAGTCTGCGTGCGGACGCGGGATTTCGCGCGGAGCCTCGTCAGGGACGGTCGCCTTCCACGTTGTCCATCGCGCGGGTGATCTTCCACGAACCGTCGCGCCCCTTGCGCCAGACCTCGAGAATCCGCCGGTCCACGACGCTCGGCGCGCCCCCGTCCTTCGGCGTCAGGGTCAGGGTGACGCGGCCGCGGGCATAGGCGATGTCCCGATCGACGTGGATCTCGTCCGTGGACCGGTCCAGCCTCGCGGCATAGCGCGAGAACGTGTCGCGCAGGCGCGTCGCGGCGGCCTCCCGGGCGGCGGGGCCGGCGTGCGTCGGGGCGCCCTCCGACAGGTCGATGAAGTCGTCGGCGTACACCTTGTTCAGCCGGTCGGCGTCGCCGGCGTCGTAGGCCTGGATGATCTCCCGGATCGCCGCCGCGATCGCCTCGGCGTCGCCCTGGGACACGCGTCCCATGGGCGGCGTCTGTTCAGGCACCGGGCCGACGCCACAGGCCCATCCCGCCAGCGCCGCCAGCAGGACGAGCCTCAGGGGCCCCTTCATGGTCTCGCGCTCCTAGAAATCGTACCGGAATCCGATCTGGAACCTCCGGCCGAACCGGCGCTCGCCGTTGACCCCCAGAAGACCGCTGGGCGTCGGGTTCGTGGTGTTCGACAGGGTGTTCAGGTTGGTGACCACCGGCTCGAAGGTATGGATATGCAGGTCGTCCCGGTTGAGCAGGTTGAACACCTCGATCGACAACGACGCCGCGTGCCGGCCGAGCACCACGTTCTTGCGCGCCTGGACATTGACGTCCAGGACCGCGGCGTTGCGCCCGCTGTTCCGGTGCAGGGGGACGAACCTCAGGCCGCGGCCCGGGTCCAGCACGGTGTAGCCGTACGTAGTGCGGAACTGCTCGTACCCGACGCTGTCGAGCGCGAAGAACCGCGAGATGATCGAGTAGGGCAGTCCGGAGCTCCAGGTCAGGGAGGTCCCGAGCTGCCAGTCGCGGGGCAGGAAGACCCCGGCGTTCAGCTTCACGACGTGCCGCTGGTCGAAATCCATGTAGCCGAACTCCGACTGCACGGTCGAGGGATCGTTCCCCAGGCGTGATTGAAAATCCTCCGCCGAGCCGACGGCGCGGGAGTAGGTGTAGGAGGCCTGCATCTGCCAGCGGCGCGCCAGCCTTCGTGTGAGCGCCAGCTCGAGACCCCGGTAGCGAGCGTCGTTGAAATTGCCCACGCGCAGGATCTGATTGAAGAAATAGTCGTAGATGTACAGGTCGGGGCGCCCGTCCTGGACCGGCTGGGCGCTGCCGAAATCGATGCCCTTAAAGGCGGGGGCCTGGAAGACCAGCCCACCGAGACGATCGATGGGGCGGCCCTGGGAATCGAAACGCAGCGTGTGGTTGACGTCGATGTCCTGGAGCTGCTTGCGAAAATGGCGGTCGACGTAGGTTAGGGACAGGGCCACCTCCGGCGCGATCTCCCTCTCGAAGCCGACCGTGAACTCGTCGCTGAACGGTGTCGCCAGCCCCCGGTCGATCTGGGTCGCGGAGGGGGGGGCCTCGGAGATCACCTGTCCGATCCCGTGGTCCGGGGTGAGGTTCCCCATCAAGTTGTTCGCATCCCGGTGGTAATAACGGTTCACCCAGTCGGGCCCCTGCTCTCCGACGATCGTGCTCAGGAACAGTTTGTCGAAATAACGGCCCCAGGTGGCGAACAGCTTGGTCCGCCCGTCGGCGGCCGGGTCCCAGGACACCGACAGACGAGGCGCGAGGTTGTTGTTGGTGATGGTGAAGGTCTCCGCCGTCTGCGGGGACACCCCGTTCTGCGTCAGCGCGTCGAGGTTCCCCGCCGATGCGTCCGGCACGATGCCCAGGGCGCGGAGATCGGCCGACTGGAAGGCGACGACGGCGTGGTGCCGCGTCAGCCGTCCGAGGGCGGCGACCTGCAGCGGGTTGATGATGAAGGCGACGTTCTGGATGATGGAGCCGCGGCCCTGGAAGATCGGGTCGGCCCGGATGCCCGGAGTGTCTCCCGTATTCCGGAAGCCGCCGAGTGCGAGCAGCCGGTCGAAGTTCTGCGTCTCGAGGGCGGGGTCGAAGGACGAGTATCCGGGGGCCTCGGCGCGCTCGCGCTCGAAGCGCAGACCGAAACCGAGGCTCAGGTTGGGGATCGGATGGTAGCTGTCCTGGAGGTAGAGCCCCGCCGTGAGCCCGACCGCCTGGTTCTGTACCTCCGGCGCGGTCGGCAGGAGCGCGCTCACGGTATCCACCGGGTGCGGCTTCGCGGTGAACAGGGTGTCCAGCGCATCGGTCCGCTGGCACGACGGGGGTTCGCAGCTGCGGACGTAGGGCGAGATGATGACGCGCGCCTGCGTCCGACGCCGGAAGCTCTCGCGCTCCAGGTCGAGCCCCATTTTGAGGTCGTGGCTGCCCCGCAGGTCGGGGACGAAGACGCTCAGGTCCTGGCGGAAGGTGAACCGCTTTCTTTCGTCGGCCAGGTCCTGGTAATACGGTCCGCTGATGATTCCCGTGTTCCGATCGATGTTGTACTCCCGGTCGGCGGCCAGGGGCGCCAGCCGGCCGTAGGGATAGAGACTCGTCGGCTGCGGCGTGTCGTCGAGCACCTTGTTGTTGTTCCGGTCCTCCCCCGGATCCAGCCGGCCGTTGCAGTTCTGATCCTCCCGCAGTGCTCCTTCGCACAAGGTCGTGAGCCTACCGTCGCCGTTCAGATCCTCCCCGGGGTCGAGCGTGTAGTTGTGGTTCGCGTCCTCGAAGACAGCGAACTTGCCGTCGAGGTCGTAGTCCTCTCCCGGATCCCTTTCGGAGGCCTGCATGAAGCCGTCGTTGTTGCGGTCCACCCAGAGGACGCCGTTGCCGTTGGTGTCCGCGTCGAGATTCGGGCGGACGGCGGGGCTTTGATCGAACGAGGAGACGGAGGTCTCGAGCGCCGCCAGGGCGCTGAGGACGCCGGTCGATTTGAACGTCACCACCGTCCCCCCCAGCCGGTTGGTGAAGCCGCTCTCCACGCGCGTGAAGGAGTTCAGCCCCTGGTTCAGGTACTCCTGGGGGTCGTAGTTGACCGACAGCGCCAGACGCTGCGCCGGGCTCACCTGCCAGGTCAGCTTCATGAACTCACGGAGCTCCCGGACTCCTCGCAGGAAGGCGGCGTTCAGGGCGTTGACCGGGTCGTCCCTGCTGATGTATTCGTTGGCGAGATAAAACCACGCCCGGTCCCTGGCGATCGGGCCACCCAGAGACAGGAACGGCAGATAGTCGTTGAAGCGCAGCGTCCGCAGTCCCGACTCGCCGATACCCGCGTGCAGGCGCGGGTCGTCGATACCCGCCCCATCGCCGTCCAGGGTCGAGCCGCGCCAGAAGAACTTGAACGTCCCCTGGAACTCGTTGCCACCCGACTTGGTGACGATGTCCGCGAAGCCGCCCTGCGCGCGGCCGTATTCCGCCGGCGCGCCCGAGGTCTTGATCTCGATCTCCTGGATCGACTCGATGTTCAGCTGCGCCCCGATCTTCCCGGTCAGCGGGTCGGTGGTGTTCACCCCGTCCACCAGGGTCTTGAGATCGGTGTCCCGCGAGCCGTGGATGTTCGGGTTCCCGTCCCCGTCCACGTCGCTGACGCCGGGAGCCAGGGTCAGGATGTCCTGGAAGTTCCGGCCCAGAAGCGGCAGAGCGTCGATGAACTCGGAGGAGATCTGTGTCTGGGTCGCCGCCTGGTCGAGGTCGACGATGTTCGGCCGGGCCCGCACCTCCACCCGCTCCCGCACCGCCGCCTCGGGCACAAGAGTCAGGCGCACCGCGCTGACCTGGCCGGCGGAGATGTCGATGTCCGTCAGACGCAGGCTGGCGAAACCGGGGAGGCTGGCGCGCACCGAGTAATCCCGCCCCGAGGGCAGGCCCGGCAGTTGGAAGGAGCCTGAGGCATCCGTCACGGCGCCGCGGCCGCTGACACCCAAGGTCGGGCACTCGACGACCAGGACGACGCCCGGCAGCGGCGCCCCCTTGTGGTCGACGACCAGGCCGCGCAGCCGGCCGGTCGTCTGCGCCAGGGCGGGCATCGCAAACAGCAGGCCCAGGATGACGCCGGCGACGTGCCGAGTCTTCAGTCGTCTCATGTCATTATCTTTCACCGGGCGCGGCGGGCTCGGGGAATGGGGGGATTATAGCAAAGGATGCGGCCACAGCATCGCCGCCAGCGTTGAGCCGGCCTAGAACTGGAACTGCACCCCGACCTGGAACCTGCGACCGAAGCGGCGCTCGCCCTCGATCTGAGTTGGTCTCCCGACGAGGGGGTCGCCGGTCCCGAACACAATGTCCCCGGGCACTTTCGAACCCGGCGCCGGCTCGCCTC
Source organism: Acidobacteriota bacterium (assembly GCA_036826235.1). Lineage (GTDB taxonomy): Bacteria > Acidobacteriota > Polarisedimenticolia > Gp22-AA2 > Gp22-AA2 > Gp22-AA3. Next base: position 13,573 of record DAISWT010000033.1, read on the forward strand.
TGTTGGGATCAAAGGTGAGGATGCGCAGGACGTCCCGGT